>CAZQIP010000198.1:0-44668 GCA_964593655.1 uncultured bacterium
CCATAGAGTATAATTCAATTTCATAAGGAGGATGCAACGTAATGGATGTTAAAGACGCGATTCTTTCACGACGTACGATTTTTAAATTCAAACAGGAACCCGTACCAAACGATGTCATCGAACAGGTTTTCAGTTACGGAATATGGGCACCGAACCACCATGTCACCGAGCCGTGGCGTTTTACTGTGATTGGCAAGGAGACAAAACTAATCCTGGCAGACCGCTACCGCGAAATCAAGATGGAGGATACACCCGACCACGTTGATGCCGACAATCTCGCCAAAATCGGTGAACTGGCTTACGAGAAGTTCATGTCTAAGCCGACAATCATCGCTGTGTCATGTGTCCAAGACGGCGACGAACAACGCCAACGCGAAGATTATGCCGCTGCGTGTTGTGCAATGCAGAACGTCCAACTCGCTGCGTGGGATGCTGGGGTCGGAATGCAGTGGAGTACCGGTAGGATCACAATGGAAGAGCCGACGTATCAGTTGTTAGGGATTGATTCGTCACAAGAGTACATCATCGGTTTCTTCTACACGGGTTATCCTGCCGACATCGGGCAACCGAAACGGCAACCGGCAGGTGAGTTTATTCGTTGGGTAGCGTAAGAGCCGTCAACCCTCGGTTTCTGTCTGGAAAGTTAGGAAGTAAAAAGTGTGCTAAAGTTGGGAAGTTGTCATCTTTACGAACTTTAGAACACTTTACAGACTTTCAAAGGTTTCCGATAGCTATTCCTGCCGATAGCTGATAGCCATTACACAGATAATTTGTACGCTGCCTTGGCATTCTGCCAGAAATACTTCGCCCTGACGGTATCGCCTTTCGCACTGAAATAGTCGTCCACAATCTGTTGCACGACTTTATAGGGTGCGAAACGTTCCGATACAGGCCAGTTGCTCCCATAGATGAGTCTATCCTCGCCAAACGCGTCCCACAAGACATCAATCGTTGGCGTGTAATAGGCGACATCCGTCGGTGCGGGGGTTTGCCCCGTGTGCTCTGCTAACCCTGATACCTTGCAATAGATGTTCGGATAGCGCGCGACTTCATTGATAGCAGAAACCCATCCCGCGTCGGGTGGCTCTTCCGATATACGCACCCCCGCAATATGGTTGATGACGATTCGCATCTCCGGTGTATGTTCGACCAATGCTGGCAGTGTTGACAGCATTTCGGGATTAATCAGCAGATCCAAGGTGAGTTCTTTCGCTGCTAACTTCTCAATATTCGCCACAAAAGTAGTTTCGCCGATAGCTCGTAAGTGTCCACCGCCGAGACGTATCCCGCGAAAAAGTGGATTTGCAGAGAACCGGTTCAAGTTACCTTCAAAATCCGCGTCGTCCGGTTCCAAGTGTCCAACAAATCCTACAATAAAAGGTTCGTCTGCGGCGAGGTCGAGAATCCACTGGTTATCCTCAAGCCACTTGCTCGCCTCAACGACGACGGTCCCGGTCGCGCCTTCTGGCACCGCGAGAGCCTTGAAATCTTCTGGCATAACCCGTCGGTAAAGGACTTCATCGTTAGGGTTGGGCCACGGCACACCTTCAGGTCGCGTTGGATCGTAGAAATGCGTATGTGTATCAATAATCATTTTTTTAACTATGGCCTCTTGCTATGACCAGCACGTTGTGCTGATCATCGGTTTCTGATTAAGTTGGGACGTTTCCGTGAATAAGTACGTTCTTATTTTCCTTTTTCATCTCAGGCATTTCACCGTAATATTAATCGCGCTTTTAGTAAGCGGGCTGTTTGGATGTACGCCTCCGGATCCGGAGCAGCAACAGAAGCGTGAGCTGCAACGGGATGCCCTAAAACTAAGAATGGGGCAGGCACTCAACCCGACAGATGCGGAAGGACACCTTGAACTCGGTAAAATCTATCGTGAATTAGGTGAGTCCGAAAAAGCGATAGAATCCTTCCAAAACGCCATCGCGCTTGATGACAAACACGAACATGCCTATAATAATCTCGGTTTGGTTTATACCGATCTCCGTCTGTTTATCCTCGCGATTGAGATGTTCCACGCGGCATTGGAGTTGTCGCCGGAAAACCCCGCCTTCTCTAACAATCTCGGCTATGCTTACAATATGACAGACCGATTTGAGGAGGCACTCGCAGCCTACAGCAGCGCAATTGAGGCGGATCCAACCTTTGTTGATGCCTATTACAACCTCGCCGATGCCTACCTTAACCGCGATATGTATGAGGACGCTATTAAGTATTATGAGTCAGCACTTGAAATCGAAGCGGGCGACGCGGATGTCTATTTTAACATTGGACTCGCTTACGAGGAGACCGAACAGTTCCTCCGCGCGATCCAATCTTACGAAAAAGGTTTATCTCTTGATGACAGCGACGTAGAGGCTTACTATCGTCTCGCGCATGCCTATAAAAAAAATGGCGACCCGCTCATGATGCGTCGTTATCTGGAGACATTTTTGGAGCGGGCGCGAGGACTTCCGCATCTTGAAGCAGAGGTTCGCGAGGCGGAGCAGCTGTTTGACAGGTAGCGTTCTTTCTCAAGATCAGCAAAAATTCTGATTTCATCCCGTCCGGGTTCTTATTTTTCCGCGCCCCGAATAATTTCCGCGTTTTAATCCTATCCTCATAGACCTTTTCAAACGCGAATCCACGTTCCGTGAAATACTCCGCCAATATCCGCCATATTTCGACCGTTATGCCATCAATCCGTGGGTTGCCGACAAAGATACAGGCTGCCGCATTCAGTTTCAATTGACGCATCGAATTTTCAAGCGCGTTGACTGTATGGCAGAAATAGGAATGGAGCCGTTTTTGGAGGTCATCCCGCGTGAGCATCTCTCGGACTTTATCCAACGTTTCCGTCTGAATTATTCGATCTGCCTTCCGATACGGGATTTCAAGCCGTGATAATTCTTTAACCTCTTCCTCGGTGTGTCCTAACCAAAATAGTTCCATCTTCGTCGAACGGATATATTCCTGTGCTTGGAGATATGGCGGTGATGTTATGAGCGCGTCACACGCCCGCGGTACAGTGACATAGGACGAATCAACACCGCCGTGGAATTCAACCTGCCCCGAATGTTCAAAACAATTCTGCTGCGTGTACACCACGAAATCGTTGAGACTTCTTAACGTTTTCAAGGAAAGACTGTGAACCATCTCGTCTAACTGTTCTCGCCAATTCTCTTTCAACAATCCCTCTATAGCCTGTAACTTACGCTTGGATCTGGCAAGCTTGGGGGTTCTGTCTTCCGTATAGGAAAAACGTTTGCTCGCCTTCAACAACGCGGCTTTAACGACGGTAGAATAGACTGTATTGTCCACATTGTGTATAAAACCCCAATATTGCGATAGAACATCTAACATTTCAGGCGCGTACCAGTAGGCAACATTTGACCAAGCCGGCATAAACTGGTGCTTACTCTCTCGCATGCCTTCCAAAAGTTTATGCAAATCCGCTTCGCGCAGTCTCTCTTTACTGCCGTAAACCTTCAGCGGCATAATGTGATTCAGGAGTAGGTTGAGATCGAAGAGAATAGCGTTGCGTTTACACAGATATGCCTCAACGCCAACCGTTCCTGACCCCGCGAACGGATCAACAATCCAATCCCCTTCTTTGGTATAGGTGTTAATCGCGTAGCGGACGATTTGCGGGATGAATTTCGCGGGATAGGCAAATATAGCGTGTGTCAGGTAGCCAGTATCATTGATTTCAGGGACTAAGTCCCGAAATGAAACCAACTCTGCCCCGTCAGAGGTCGTTTCCTCTTTTGGGACTTCAAATTCGTTATCTACCGGAAAAAGGGTGAATTGTGCTTCCAGATTTCGGTTTTTCATAAAGCTGCAAACGCATCAAGGGAGTTATTGCGATGCTTCCACTTCTACTGCGCCTTCAATCTCTTCCTCTGTGAGTTGGAAGTCAAACACCTCTTCTCCTTCTTCGCCCTGTTCTGTCTCTGCGGCTGGTGTTGCGGCTCCTTGAATTGCTTCTGTGGGTTGCGCGGTTTCTTGTGTTTCAAGTTTCTTTGAAGTGCCACCGAGGATCGTCAAAACCACAATCGCTATAACGCTGACACTCGTGACCGTTAATGCAATTGGGCGTTTCCAGAGGACAGCGCGCTCACTTCTATCTAAGAAGGGGAGAAATAGTAACAGCAGCATGCCCACCGTCGGAATTACAAATGTCCCGATAACTTCAAAGGGACCTTGGAAATACTTCAGGAGTTGGAATAGGAACAGGAAATACCACTCTGGACGCGGATCGTAATCCGCATTCGTCGGATCAGCGACATCTTCGAGCGGAACAGGCACGAAAATCGCAACGGCAGCGAGTATTACAAAGAGGATCAGCATGCCGATAACATCTTCAAATACCTGATGCGGATAAAACGGTTTCCCGGCTTCCATATCTTCTGGTGTGTTCTTTGGTGTACCTGAGGAACCGTAGTACCGGACAAAGAAGAGATGCGCACCTACCAAACCGAAGACTAACCACGGCAGCCAGATGGTGTGAAGTGCGTAAAACCTTGACAGCGTCACCGCCCCTATTTCCGAACCACCGCGCATCACCTTGGCGACAAAATCGCCGAGTACCGGTGCAGTGCTGGAGATTTCCACACCCACGACCGTTGCCCAATACGCTTTCTCATCCCACGGAAGCAGATAGCCTGTGAATCCGAAACCGAGTACAATCAAGAGGAGTAGAACGCCGAAGATCCAAGTGAGTTCACGCGGGGCTTTGTATGAACTGTAGAGCACGACACGGAGCAGATGCAGAACGACGATGATGACCATCGCGCTCGCACCCCAGTGGTGCAAACCGCGCACGAACGCACCGAATGGGACCTCTGTACTGATATAGGTTACCGCGTTATGCGCGTGTTCAGGTGAAGGGGAATAGTAGAACGCGAGAAACGCACCCGTAGCCGCTTGCAGGAGCAGCAGAAACATCGCTAAACTACCGAATGAGAAAAGCAGATTGATGTGTTTCGGCAGTGGTTTACGCAAGTGCGCCGAGAACGCCTCTAACGGGAGACGTTCGTTGAGAAATTGCCGCATCTACGTCTCCTTTACATACAAAATGCCTGCTTCAACTTTGGTTTCGAGTTTCTGCAGCGGCTCTGGCGGTGGACCAGCAACAACAGCACCGGTTTTATCAAATATCGCACCGTGACAGGGACAAAGAAAGGATTCCTGCCCCGCATCCCACCGGACGAGGCAACCGAGATGTGAGCAGGTTCGTGAAAAGACACTCCACTCTCCGTTGCCAGCGTCGGTCACATAGACAGAACGTTTTTTCGTTGCTTTGACCCAGCCATCTTTTGCTGTGAAGGTATAGTCCACTTTTTTGAACCGACTGTTTTTAAGCCGGTCAGCGAGACCTAAATCGACCCATTTCGATTCCCCTTTTTTGAAAGCGGGTGAGATCGCGAAGCCGATGAGCGGAATACCCGCGGCGAGGCTTATAAGTCCACCCATAAACGCGATCATGATTTCCAAAAATGAGCGTCTGCTCTTCTTTTCCATCGGTTTTCTCCATGCACAACCTAACAGGTTATACTACAAAGATTATCGTTTCCGCGTTTGTCCCTCAAACGGCGCACGCAGATCGTAACGTCCCTCTTCCAAGACCGGCAGCGTGCCGTCGTTGACCATGAGTTCGAGTGGCAATTCCTTGGTTTCCATCGGCATGGTGACGACGTTCTTGATGCGCAAAGATTCATAGATAGCCAACATAATTTCGAGGGTATAACGGGCTTGCACACCACTGCCGCGATGGTCAGAGATGTCACCCTCAATCCACTCAATCAGTTCCTGAAATTGGTTCTTGGGTTCTGGTGGCGGCGTAATGGTTTGCCATCCCTGCGCGTCTCCGTTTTGGAGGAGGAGCGTTCCGTCAGGACCGTTGCGAATTTGCCCTTCCGTACCAGCGATTTTGGGCATTGAGACAGGCGGATCCGGCAAGTCGCCTTCATAGATACCGCGTGCCCCGCCTTCAAAGCAGACTAAGCCCATACAGAGGTCTTCACAAATTGTACGGCGTTCCCAGCGGTCGGTCGTACGGGATGTCTGCCCGATCACCCACAAAGTTTCAGGATCGGACAAAGTAAATCGCCAACCGTCGATTGCGTGCGTGCCTGTATTGAGCAGCCCCGCGTGCTTTTTCGCACTGTGGTGGAGCGTTGTCGGTTCGCCAATTGCACCAGCAGCGACGAGCCTGCGTGCCTCTACATTTGGTGCGGAATATCTGCCTTGGTGACCGATGATAAGTTTGACATCGTTCTCTTGACAAGCCTCAAGCATAGCATCGGCTTGTCCGAGTGAAGCAGCCATCGGCTTCTCACCCATAATCCCTTTTACGCCTGCCTTCGCTGCCGTGACAGTGGCTTCCGCCCGCGGGCCTTGCCATGTTGTGATACTGACGATATCCAAATCCTCTTTTGCCAACATTTCATCAACGTCGGTATAAATGGCGGGAACATCGTATTCGTCCGAGACGCGTTGCGCTGCTTCTTCAAAGATGTCCATCGCTGCGACGACTTCTGCTCTGGGGTTATTTCCCCATGCTCTGGAATGAGACCTACCCATCCCACCACAACCGATGATTCCGACGCGGTATGTTTGATCTGCCATCTTGTTAGTCTCCTTATTTTGGCACTCAAGCAAATTCCTAAAACCGTGCTGACTATTTTATCACTTCGCGCTGTTTTTGTCAAATCGTTTTCCTTGACAAACCTTCAGAAACGTTGCAAACTATAGAAAGCAGTATAGATTTGTAGACTACGCCGAAAGAGAGGACATTATCAGATGGCAGATTATGAAGACAAAGGTTCTGAAATTCGGGTAACAAACCTTGAGGCTTACCCGATGGGTGTGAAGGCATACGTCAAGATTGAAACCAATATGGGTGTCACGGGTTGGGGCGAGATCAACAACATGGAAACAACGGTCACCTGCGCGTTAGCGCGCTCCTTGTCCGAAATGATCATCGGAGAAAACCCGACCCGGATTGAGCATCACTGGCAACGCCTATTCCGTGCGCATCGCAATATCCGAGGCGGTGGATTGATGGTGCATACCATCTCCGCTATTGATATGGCGTTGTGGGACATTGCCGGAAAACTCTGGGGTGTACCAGTGTATCGCCTGCTCGGTGGTCCCTGTCGCGATAAAATTTGGAAGTATCCAAGTCCGAAGGCAATTAAAACGGGACCGGGAGGCTCCAAACCGTTTGCTGGCACCCCGGATGAGATTGCTGACATGGTTAAACGCGTGCATGATGCGCGGGAGAAGGTCGGTTCTGATGGTGCCGTGATGTTTGATGCACATAGTTGCCTACCGCCGCCTATTGTCAAACAATTCGCGAGTTACTTGAAGCCTGATGACCTACTTTTCCTTGAGGAAGCATGGGTGCCGGGCAATATTGAGGTGATGCGCAAGATCAGAGAGTCCGTCCCTGTGCCGTTGGCGACAGGAGAACGCGATCGCACAATATGGGAAGTCCGCGAAATCCTTGAGGCGCAAGTAATTGACATCCTTCAACCGGATTGTGGACACGGTGGTGGTATTACGCAGGTCAAGAAGGTCGCAGCACTCGCAGAAGCACATCACGTTCCGATCGCCCCGCACTGCACGATGTCCTACCTCGGTCTCACGGCGAGTTTTCATTTATCGGCTGCTGTGCCGTTTTTCCTTATCCACGAAGGCTATGAAAATGTCCTTCCAGCCGGTGTTGCCCACAAGACGTGGGAGATGGATGAAGATGGCTACGTTTCGCTGCCAGAGGGACCCGGTTTAGGTGTTGAAGTGGATGAGGCGAAGGTTATTGAAGTTGGACAAGAGGCAGGAAGACGTTTCACATGGCCCAACAGTCGATTGGCAGATGGTTCTATTGCTGATTATTAGTCCAACACATCAATAGGGTCATTATAATTGTAGGCGCGCCTTAGCAGCGCGCCTAAACCTGAAGCCAGACCGGATCTCGTTAGCAGTGCCGTAATAAGGCACTAACGGCATCGTCTTCACTTTTAAAGCATTTAAGAACCGCGATTAATCGCGTGCTGACAATGATGTTTCTGATATGCTTGTTCATATTTATGACCGCAATTTTCCCACCACGCGGGCGGATCGTGGCATAGATTTTCATAAGTGCACCGAGTCCAGCACCATCAATTTGAGATACTTCTCTAAAGTCAAACACAAGTCGCGGAGATGAGACGTGTCGAATGAGTGTCTCTTCCACAGTTTCTAAAACCTGTTTGATACTCGGGGAGATCACTCTACCCGTCAGTCTAAAAATAACGACTTCTTTTTTCTCAAATACGGTGATTTTCACCTAAATCTTCGGGCAGGAAGCCTCGTCTTTTAAGGCGAGGAGGAATGCCCGCTCCTTGAATAACATTTCAAAAGGGGTCTCAAAATTACCAGGTGGGGGTTCAACGTTCTCATCTTGCCGTATGATTAACTGCGGCAATTTAATCCTGCTGTCACATCCATGTATGGATGCCAGAGCGATAAAAGCAACAAAAAAGTGCAAAATCTTTTCAATTTCAACGCCTTGCAAATGTAAACAGGTCAGTATATCGTAGATTTTAGAATGACGTAGACACTCTCAATGCGTAGGCAACCGCCTAACCGTCGCTTCGTATCTCCTATTATCAAGGAGTAGGGGATTAACCCCTAAATCCCCTACTCTCTATCCCCAACGTCCCATCCCCTATCAAGGGTTAGGGGACTTTGGAGGCTTCAAGAAGATGCCGAGCTCCTGGTAAGTGGCTGCTTAATGCAGTTCACCATATTTGACACTGAAGATTGCCTACACAAAAACAAGTCTATTGAGAAGGCAACCCGCCGAGCGCGCCTAATTCCTATAATAAATAGAGGGTATCTATCACAGCAAAAGAACACAACATAGTCAGCGTAAATGATGTTAGGACAATTTCAAAAATTTATTTATTTTATAATAAATTGTCCCAACATCAGTAAATTATACTCTGCTTCGATTGACAAGTCAAATTAAATTTTCTGAAAATTACTTAATTCGCCTAAGAAACGTCCAGTAAATTCAGAAAGTCATATCAAGCCTCACAACAAAAAATTTCTACCAGAATAGATATACGTCTCTACCTTCCTCTGAAAAACTTGAATTAGAGAGGGGATTTTGATATAATAATAAATTAACAGTCGTAGTGTTCGTTCGTGTAAGAATAGATTCTACAATTCAGTTTAGGAGGCTCCCAATGGCGATGAATTCTCTGAAAGACCTTATTCAACGCTGTCATGAACGGCATGAAAAGCCTCTTCGACAACGCAAGACAGTGTCAACACCTGCGATGTATACAAAGGATCACCCACGCCAGTACGCGGTTTACTGTGCACACCGCTTCCCTGTCATGCTTCATGATTTAGAGCAAGTGGATATCTCTTTCATGCCTATGGGACGCGCACCTTGGCATGATCGGGGTCCCGGGAATTTCAGGGGCAAGCGATTCTTGAAACGCCAAGGTATAACGGATTGGGGCACTAAACGATGGGATGCCTCGTGGGGTATTCAGTTGTATACTGGTATTCCTTCGGAACGTAATGGCGCGAGATGGCACGATCTACACTTCAAGTATGAGGCGATCTGTGCTGCACCGGAGGCAGTTGTTGCTTGCATTGAAGCACTTGTTAATATCGTTAATAACCCGCTTTTAACATTAGGGAAGTCCGGTGGACTCCGCTTCTCCTGCAGAGTTCAAGATTATCTCCATCCCAATACCGAAGCAGCGAAATTGTATATCTATAAAGACACCCCGATACCGAAAAATGTGTATCAACGCGATGTATATCTCGAAATATTTGGACAAGAAGGACACACACGCTGGGATGCCCGCTATGAGATACTCATTGGAAATCTGTTAGCACCACCGGTCATTGCCAAAGAAGTCCTATTCGCCCCTATTGATGCGCTCCGTGTGAAACTTCATGAACCTGCGCCTGATGGCACAGAAGCGAAGCAGATTGTCACCCGTGTACCGCTATCGCTCGGTTCAGAGAGCCTTGATCTCGCAAGAGAAGCGTTCTTGCAGCGTGGATTCTCTTATGCCCGACAAGAGGACGGACTTCACTATTGGACGCAACCTAAAGGTGCTATTGGCAGCGAAGATGCCCTACTATCGGAAAGCGATGGAGTGGTGTGGGTCAGCGCAGCTACGCCTGACATGGGGCTGCCGACGCAGTCTACGCCAATCACAGAGGTTTGGGACGATACAGGTATTATTCTATCCTCGCTATCTGCAACAAGCACTTCTACGCCTGTGAAAGTGAAGCAGGTGCGAAAAGATGAACTCAGCCCGTTGGCGATAAAACGTCCACCACCGGTATTAGAACAGCACGATAACACCGAAAAGGATGAAACACTCCAAAGGGATGTATTTCAGATAGAAAGCATTTTTGACCGCGGCGTACGCATTCTTGGCGTTATTACAGGGATAGGCCCGTGGGACAAAGAGGCAGAAGACTCGTATTTCATTAAGGGGGGCACAATTTCCGTAAATACACCGGAGATCAAATTCGCAGAGAGCGCAGAAAAACACTTTCGAGAGCAGAATACGCCATCGGTGGTTTACTGGAAACCTCGAACGCATCTCTGGGAACACGTGAAAGATATATCCGCTCATGTACGTATGAAAACACCGTTTCAACGTGGAAACGTCTGTGAAGACCCAGAACGGTGTTCGGCACTTCAGGGAAAAGGTGGGAATCCGAATGAAAGCATCTGTCCACAGTGCCCCGTCTATACAGCGTGTCAGCAGCGTGGCTACTTATCCCAATTTGACGCATTACGACAAGCAAAAGTCCAAATGTTGACGATTCCGCAACTGTTTTTTGACCCCCAATACACTGAATTGGTGGAACAGATTCTCGAACGAGAAGATGAAACCGAACGACTTTGTGTGCTCAACCAACAGCGCACACATAAACTATTCCTCGAATGTAAACTCTCAAAAGACGTTATGGAGGAATGGGCTGCGAACTGGCAGAACTGTGCCTTAGGAAACTTCGCAAAAACATTGCTGAGTGCTTTGGAAATTGAAGGCAAATCTTACGCCGATGCCGTCAAAGGTGTACGCGCAGTGATGCAGACTTTTGAATGGCAAGAAGACACACTTATCCAGCAGATGAGTCAAGTTAGAGTGCGTGGCAGGGCGGTGGTGCGCGAGATCGTTGACGCTGATACCGGAAAAATGTTGGCACGCTTTAGGATCAAATTTGAAGGCGGTGCCTCCGCTTACATTCCGTTAGACGAAAACGCCGCAGATAAACTCACGGCAAAAGGACTTCCTGTCTTTCTGCAATCCGTTCCACTTAATGAAGACATAAAAGTTGTAATGCCGATGGCGCAAGCGATTTCATTAGGGATCTTGGATACAAAATCTGTAGAAAGCATTCAAGCGTTTCCAACCGTCTGTCGCGAGCAAAGTTGGACATTTTGGCATCAACTTAAGCGTTTCTTTGCGCATTACACGCGAGACACAGACGCACCAATTCGTTGGGATGGTGAAGTCCTGCGGTTTTGGGTGCCGCCTGTGCTGCATGCAAGCGTCAAACGGCTTTTGTTGGTATCGTCAGTATTCTCAGAGCAACATCTCCACAGAGTGTTTCCTGATGAAAATCTTGAAACCTACTGGACCGAACCCATACCGTGGAGTCCGGGTAACCGCGTCTTTCAGGTGCGCACGGGTATCTATCCATCAGAAACTATTCTCGACTACCGCAACTGGAGTAATGTAGGTGTTTCCGAAACAGGCCAACGTTTTCTTAGCGGGATCCACGCGGAACTTGAAGCAGATTTGGGTGTTAAACATGGGATTGTAACGAATAAAGATATTGCCAGACACTTGGACGATATAGCAAAGGAAAGGAACGTCTGTTTCATAGATGATTTCGAGAAAATGAGCACGTTAGACACGCTTTCTGAAGCAGCAGATGTCGTTTGGGTACTTGGAACGCCGCGACCAGCGACGACTGATATTTGGCAGCGCGCCCAGATATTATTTGGCAACGATGAAAAACCGATCTCTTACGATGGTGAAATTGAGACCGGAACTTACAAAGACACACGGCTCCATAGTATATATGAAGAAGAAGCCGTTTATACCCTCACAGAGGTAATTGTGCAGGCTGAGTTGGACCGATTGACAGATAGACGGATCGTATTGATTACGGGAGTACCACTTCCGAACATTACGGATAGACCTGAAACTTCCATCTTTGATTGGGAAGATTTTGAGATTGCCGGTGGATTGGATAGACTCCCTGAGGCAATAGCGATCCGCGAACGCTTTGAACAGGAACGTGAGAATCTAACAGCCGAGTCCAGCAGGGAAGAAGTTCAGCGCGTCTTAGGGTGCTCCGAAAGACAGGCGAACCGCGTGTTGCAAAGACTTAGAGGCGGGAATATCCGGCGTGTACCTTTCCGTGAGCAAATTCTTTCGCTTCTTACCGATGGTGAGAAAAAAACGGCCGAACTGACTTCATCCATTGACGGACATCCAGAAGCGGTACAACACGAACTCACTCGTCTTGTGGAGACTGGTGAGATTGTCAGGGTTCAGCGAGGTGTATATGCTTTACCCCTTGAGACGACAAACGATAAATAGTACCTCCGCTATGCTATTATAATCCTCTTAATACCACAGCATCCCCGGGTTACGCGCAAATCTGTTAAGCACACCATTTATTGCGATATATCCCACTTTTTCCCAACAATGAAAAATTTTCCGATAAAAATGCATTTTATGCAACCTTTCCTCCCTTAAAATACGACATAACGTCATGAGGCATTTCGGCGAAACTTGCAGGTTTCCGAAACTTGCTATTAAACGACTTTGGAGGATCACATGAAAAACGAAGATGTTGATCTGATTCACCGCATCTTGGCAGGTGATGAGGCTGCCTTCACTGCTCTGGTGGAAAAGCACCGGAAGTGGATTCATTCACTCGCATGGCGTGAGATTGGTGATTTCCACGCGGCACAAGAAATCACACAAGACACCTTCATTCAAGTTCTTAAATCGCTGCCTACCTTGAGGGATCCCAATCGTTTTTTGGGATGGCTGTATGTGATAGCGAAGCGCCAGTGCATTGAGTGGCTGCGGCGAAAACCGATTACGATGCAGTCCTTAGATGCAATGCCTAAAGCCGAGTTAGAAACGGTATTCTATACGCAATATCTTGAGGAAGAGCAGACGCGCGAATCAATCGATGGGCTACGTGAAGTTGTAGAACGTCTCCTCCGAAAGCTGCCAGAATCTGAACGTTCTGTGATGGTCCTGCACTATTTCAGTGGCTTGACATGCGAGGAAGTGAGTGAACGTTTAGATGTATCTTTGAACACAGTAAAAAGTCGGCTCTATCGCGCACGGAGGCGATTGGAGCAGGAGGAGTCAACGCTGCGAGAAAACCTGGGTCCCAATTTATTAAAAAATGAACCGCGATACATTAGTATTCAAGCGAACGCGACTACAGAAAGCGGAGAACACTCGGCAGAAGGCGGTTTTGAACTCACGCAAACTGATAAGGTTTTCACGTCTACCGGTTCTCGCACGATGGGACTTCATGGGAACTACCCGCTGCCAATGTATATGCTGCTGCACTATATTAACCACCCTAATGTGATAGACCTCTTTAAATTTCCTTTGACTATTGGGAGTCGGTGGAAGTCGGAGGGTCCTCACAAATCTAAAGCAATGATAACTTTGGAAGCGCATGAGACAGTCGAGGTCTCAGCAGGGACTTTTCCATCGTGCCTGAAGCATAAGACTGTCTTCACAGATGCTGATGTAGAAGAACCCAACGCTGAGCAGGGAAACGCATACCTAAACGGGACGCGTTATCTGTGGTTCACTAAAGGCGTTGGGCTCGTGAAGATGCGCTATGAGCATTCCAACGGTGTCATCACGGAAGCCGAGTTGCTTCAATATGAAATTCCACTCGCGAATGAAGAATATTTTCCATCTCAAATCGGCACGCAGTGGACATACAAATGGCACAACGATTATAACGACGAGGCAATTGTTGAAAACTGGCACGTCACAAGGAATTTCAGTCACTCCAAAAATCTTGACAACCCCTTAGAGCTTGCGTCGGCGAGATATGAAGTGAGAATAAGTGCCGATGAACCGCGGGTCGCCCACGTCAAGTGTGTGCTAACACCAAAAGCAGATAGTGGTCCTAAAGGGGACCGAAAACCGTTGCTCTTGTCCATGACCCATTTTGGAACAGAATGGTTGTACGATGGATATTCCCGGTATCTTCAAGATTTGACAGCTACCGATGTAAACGGTGAAACATTACTAATAGAGGAGATTGGTAAAACACAGTGGGTTGTCGAGGTAGAAAGCGTATCACCTTTAACCCTGCAATACAAAGTGTTAATAAATCATGATGAGCGGGATTGGCCCTTTGGTCGGAATGAGGCACCATACGTCCAAGAGGATTGCATTTTCTTGCCCGGATATGCGCTGTTTATCGTCGGTGAGGTGAAGGATATTCAACTAAAAGTCGATGTGCCGGACAACTGGCACGTCTCAACACCTTGGGAGCAGATTGCGTCGGATGAACATCATTTCGTATGTGAGGATCAAGCCGACCTGATGTTCGCGTATCTCGTGCTTGGTGAATACAGTAAACGTCTGGCAAAATCGGGAGATGCAGAGGTCGTGATTGCGACCGGTGGACGTTTTAAAGCGTCTATTGATGAGGTCCAACCTACCATCGAGTCCCTCCTGCGCGGGTATTCAGATGTATTTGATGCTACCCCAACAGGTAAGATACTTTTTGTTGCCAACCCGTATGGCGAAAAAGGCTATCCCGGTGGCGGTGCATCCGGACGCAGCATCAGCGTGCACGTCGGCGGTGAGTTAGATAAAGCGAGCAGACGTTTTTGGTTACCGCTCGTGGGATACATGGTTTCCTCTCTCTGGATTGGGACTCAG
The DNA here is from genome assembly GCA_964593655.1 of uncultured bacterium. Classification (GTDB taxonomy): domain Bacteria; phylum Poribacteria; class WGA-4E; order WGA-4E; family WGA-3G; genus WGA-3G. The sequence goes on from CAZQIP010000198.1 coordinate 14,967, forward strand.
GCTATCAATTTTAGAGGGCAGGAATATTGGTTCAACGCGGGTTTCACGGGATATTATTCAGATATTGTCTCTGTCCGTCTTGGACTTACTTCTGAAAGCGATCTTCTCAGAAGTTTTGAACGCAAGTGGGAATCGTATCTATCTCAACAAGGTGAACTTTCTATTCGCGAGGCAGGGGAAGACAAATCCGCCAACCGAGAACTCGTTTATGACGGTGGCAGTTTAATAGCTGCGGCTTTGGATTTGCAAATTCGCACACTTACACAAAACCGAAGCAGCTTGGACGATGTGATGAAGCAGATGTATCGGGAATTCGGTCTTACCGACGTTACCTATACGATAAACGATGTCATCAGGATTGTTAATCAAATTGCGGGTGAAAATTTTAAACCCTTCTTCAGCAAATATGTGACAGGGACAGAGCGACTGCCGTTAGAGCAATATCTTAAAACGGCAGGTATGAATGCAGAGGTAGCGTTTGGCGAGAGACTTCCGAGTCTTAATTATATCCTTTTTGAGATGCTTCAAATTAAATCGCTTGGTGGTCCAACAGGACGAGGTATGTTCATCCATCATTCATCACAGTATCAGGATGACGACGAGTTGATAGGCATCAACGGTACACCGGTGAAAACATTTGACGACATCAGGAAGGCTGCCAAAGATTGGAAATCCGGTGACGCCGTAACATTAACCCTTAAAAGGGAAGGTAAAGAAATTATCCTACCCATCACACTATCAGGTGACGCGTCTAAAAAACCACCCGTGGAGCCGGGTATTATTGATGTTACTATTACGAAAAGTGCAGATAGCACGAACTTACAAAACGCCATCTGGTCGGGAATGTTAGGCAAAAAGGAGGAAACTACTCATGAAAGAAACGATTAAATCCGAACGCAACATTGTTCTGAGTACAAGTGCTGCTACAGAAAGCGGGAATCATTTGGCAGAAGGGAATTTCACCCTTAAGAGGACCGATAGGGCTTTGACCTCCACTGACTTCGGTACAGCAGGGCACGGTGGCGGTGATCCGTCGCCGAAGTACATGTTGCTATATTATATGAGCCATCGTGATACTCACCTCTTCAAGTTCCCAATCGGCATTGGCGAAACCTGGACAGAAGAAGGGCACTGGCGCGTGCAGACGAAGAGTCGTTTAGAGGGTTATGAATCTGTAGAAGTCTCGGCAGGCACGTTCTCGGACTGCCTGAAGCATAAAACTGTCTTCACAGATGCCGATGTAAAGGATACGAAGGCTGAGCTGCGAAACGCGCTGTTGAACGGCACCCGTTATCTATGGTTTGCCGAGGGTGTTGGTCTTGTTAAATTGCGATATGAACACTCCAACGGGGTCGTTACAGAAGCCGAATTGCTCGAATACAAGATTCCAGTTGAAGACCAAGAATACCTTCCTTTGCAAATTGGCAATGTGTGGACCTATAAATGGCAAAACGATTATCGTGCCGAAACCGCTATTGAAGAGTGGCGCGTTATCCGAAATTTCAGTGAACCTGAGAATCTTGATACCCCGATGGAACTTGCATCGGCGAGATATGAGGTCGAAATAGATGCCAATGAACGGCGCGTGGCGAATGTTGCGTGTGTGCTAACGCCGAAGACAGACAATAATGCTAAAATGGACCGAAAGCCGTTGCTGTTATCTATGAGCCACTTTGGCACTGAAGATTTGTACGATGGATATAGTCGGTATCTCCGCGATCTAACAGTTACCGATGCTGATGGTGAAAAAATACCGGTCACAGAGATTGGAAAAACGCAATGGATGGTTGAAGTCGAGAATGATTTACCTGTGACCTTGCGCTACAAAGTGTTGCTGAATCATGATGAACGGGAATGGCCCTTCGGTAGGGATGAAGCACCGTACGTTCAAGAAGACTGTATTTTCTGTCCTGGATATGCTTTGTTTATCGTCGGTGAAGTGGCAGATATTGAACTGCGTGTTGATGTTCCGGATGACTGGCACATCTCGACCCCTTGGAATCGTATTGGAAACGAAAGGCATCGTTTTACCATAACAGACCAAGACGATTTGATGTATGCGTATCTTGTGCTTGGAAAGCATTCCGAGAGAATGGCGGAATCTGAAGGGGCGGAAATTCGACTCGCTTTGGGTGGACACTTCAAAGCATCTATGGATGAAGTTCAAAGAACAGTTAAATCACTTCTGCATACATATTCGGGAATTTTCGGCGGTACGCCAAAGGATCGTATGTTGTTTGTGGCGAATCCTTGTGATATATACAGCGGGGGCGGCGTATCTGGTCGCAGTATCAGTGTTCTGATGGACGGAACATTAGATGCAGACAACAGACAAGCATGGGCACCGCTCGTAGCACATGAAATTTGCCATATCTGGAATGGAAAAGCTATCAATTTTAGTGGGCAGGAATACTGGTTTAGCGAAGGGTTCACCGAGTACGCTTCAAAAATTAGCTGCGTGCGTCTTGGCATAATTTCTGAAGAGGATTTTCTCAGGGTCCTTGAACGCAAGTACGAATTGTATCTGTCTAAACAGGGTGAACTCTCCATCCGCGAGGCAGGCGAAAACAAGATGCCGAACCGCGAACTCGTCTACGAGGGCGGGAGTCTAATTGCTGCTGCATTAGACTTGCAGATTCGTAAACTCACGAAAAACAAGAGCAGTTTAGACGATGTAATGAAGCAGATGTATCGGGAATTCGGTCTCACCGGAAATGAATACACAATGAATGATGTCATCAGAATCAACAGCCAAATTGCAGATGAAGATTTTGAACCGTTCTTCAAAAAGTATGTTTCAGGAACGGAACGCTTGCCTCTGGTGGAATACTTCACGAATGCGGGCATCGATGTCGAGATAGCATTTGGCGAAAAACTTCCGAGTCTTGGCTATATTCTTTTTCAAATGCTGCAAATCAATTCACTCGGCGGTCCAACAGGAGGTGGCATGTTCATTCATCAATCCCCGCAGTATCAGGATGACGACAACTTGATAGGCATCAACGGTACACCGGTAAAATTTTTTGATGACATCAGGAAGGTCGCCAAAGATTGGAAACCCGGTGATATGGTTGAACTAACCCTTGAACGAGATGGTGAAAATGTCACCCTACCTATCACATTAGCTGGAGATCCGTCTGAAAGTCCGCCATTGGAGCCGGGTTCTATTGACGTTACCATCAGAAAAAAAACGGATAGTACGGTGCCGCAACGCGCTATCTGGTCGGGAATATTAGACGATGAAAACTCTTCTCAACAGGGGACTGATGAAAGAGACGATTGAATTTGACAATCCGAAGATTGTGTAAGTCCCTATCTTTTTATTTTAGGTGACTCTAATAGACAAACGCTAAACTTTTAGAGGGATGTTATGTTACGAACACTTATCCGCCAAGAACTTCTGAGCCATCTGATGAGTGCGCGGTTTTTTGCTGCCGTTATCATTACGCTTCTACTCGTTGTCGCGAATGCTGTCGTGCTTCTTGAAGATTACGAGCGTCGATTGGCGAAATATAACCAGCAGGAAAATGTGCATCGTCAGAAAGTACAGGAAGCGAAAACCTACTCAATGCTAAAACTGTCCGTTGAACGTCCGCCGAACCCTCTAAGCCTCTTTAGTGCGGGCTTGGATAAGCGGCTTGGAACTACCTTTGAAATTTATTACGGCTCCGTCCCGATGATTTCGGATGGCTCGGCGCGAAGTCTTGATAACGCGTTTCTTAACCTCTTTTCAAAGATTGATCTCGTCCTTATTTTTCAAGTTGTTTTGAGCTTGATGGCACTCCTTTTCGCTTATGATGCAATCGCAGGAGACTCGGAAAGTGGCACTTTACGCCTGGTTATTTCCCATCCAGTGAGGCGTGGATCCATTCTACTTGCCAAATATATTGGAGCAATGATCTGTCTGCTGCTCCCCGTGCTAATGAGTCTGTTGATGGTCCTGATTTTGTTAGCCACTGCCGACGCAATCCAATTGGATGGAGCAGATTTTCTTCGGATCGGCGGGATAATTTTGACAACAACCATCTACTTGTCTGCTTTTTATCTGATTGGACTGTTGATTTCTACAACTACGCGTCGGACTGCCACATCCCTGATGCTCTGTATGTTTCTGTGGGTAGCTTTGGTACTCATCTATCCAAACTGGAGTCGGTTTACCATTACCCCCGTTGGTGATACGCGCACAATACATTCATCTGCTGATCAACAGATTGAACAGATTTGGGAAGAGGTTGACAGAGAGGAAGATCAATTTTTAGCAAACAGTCCGCTTGAAGGTGAACCTCAAAAATTTAATCTGGATGTTCCGTCAAGTAATAGTTTCTCGTCAAGGAGGCACTCAAGTAGACGGTATGGAATAGATATGAAACTGGGAAAGCGCTCAGAACCGTTAGTGCCTCACGTTCAAAAGTATCATGCTGCTATGGGTGCTTTGTACCTCCGTTCTGCGGAACAAATCGGTTTAGTCCGAAAACAGACTTTGGATGGCACCTCGCTCCGGGAATCAATATGGCATGAACGTCTCATGAAACTCAGTCCTGCAAGCCTCTATACGTTTACAACCTCTGCTTGGGTCGGCACTGATCTGGAAGGTATGTTTGATTTTGTTCAAGCCGTCCAAGGCTACCGACGTACCGTCATTGACTATTTCCACGATAAAGATGCGTTCGGCAGTCGGCAATGGTTCGCCTCTGACAAAGGTGTAGTAGATTGGTGGGATTTGCCACAGCTCCATTTTAAGCAAACAAGTGTTTGGGAAAACGCAACGCGAGCACTGCCAGAATTGTTTTTGCTCCTATTAATCAATCTGGTTCTCTTCACAGGGAGCTTCCTGATTTTCACTAAAATTGAAGTTTAAAGGAGAATCCCAATGGTCTGGCATATTATCAAACGAGAACTCTTTGACCATATCAATAGCTTGCGCTTTATTCTAACAGTTTTGATACTTTCCGCCTTAATGGTCACCAACGCCGCGGTGCATCTTCGGACGCACCCCAAAAGGGTCCGTAACTATTCCGAGAAGGTCACCAAATCCGCCAACGAGTTGAAATCCCGAACGGAGTTGTATTCTTTGGCGCGAAAGGGGCCCGGTGACCTTGACAAACGTCCCTCTTCGCTCTCCTTCATCGCAGACGGCGGCGATGCCTATTTGCCAAAAAACATATCAAACGGGGAGTCTTGGTCTACAAGTGGTCAGGGAGGTGAGGTAAAAAGCAACTGGTGGTTGAATTACGGCACCGTGAACCCGGATGCGACAGATCTTCGTCCCTATGCGACAAAAATGGATTGGGTATTTATTATCACTTACCTGCTTTCCTTCATTCCGCTCCTCTTCACCTTCGATGCACTCTCTGGTGAGCGAGAACAGGGAACTTTGCGATTGTGCCTTGCGAATCCGATTTCGCGTCCCATCCTGTTAATCGGTAAATTCTTGGGGACCTTAATAACCGTCCTCATCCCTTTCGTTTTTGCGGTGCTGCTGAATTTGGCAGTGATTTCCGTCGATAGTTGGACCCAACTGAGTGCAGCCGATTGGGGCCGTTTAGGGGTGATCCTGTTGATTGCTTCCTGCTACGCGGGTATCTTCGTTGGATTGGGGCTGATGGTTTCCGCTGGCACGCGAGAGCCTCGGGTGAGTCTCGTTGTGCTCTTATTGATTTGGGTAGCCGCTGTAATTTTTATGCCATCCACCCTCGGCACGCTCTCCACAAAGTGGATGCCACCCGTCCAAACAATGGATCAATTTCGCGATGCAAGAAAAGCAGCCCTTAAGCAGATTACTGACGACTATGGTGCCCGAATGCGTGCTATTAAAGAAAAAAAGAGCCCGAATCTCCCAAGTCTAAGTGAACTTCAGCAACTTTATGAAACGTCCCCTGAAGCTGCCATGGCCGCAGCAGAAAAGTTAAGAGGGGCCTGGGAGACAGAAGGCGACGAAGAATTGGCACTCAAAGCAGAACTTATCAGTAGAGATATTGAGACGCGAGAACGCCTTAATCGCGAGCGTTTGGATGCACAAGTCGCGCAGGTGCAGCGTGCAAGGGCGATAACCCGACTTTCACCGGCAGCGATCGTCCAATACGCCCTTGAATCAATGGCAGGCACCGGTTTTAATCGGCATTTGCAATACTTGGAACATGTGCATCAGCACACAAAACAATTTCGACAATTCATCGTCGAAGCCGATAGAGCAGACATCCAAAGTCGTCACCTCATCGGCATCCCCAAGGGCATGTCTCAGAAACCAGTTTCGGGTGAGGCAATTCCGAAATTCGAGGACAAGATCGCCTTTAGCGATACGTTCAACACCGCAACTTTGGACCTGCTGTTACTCGTGTTATTACTCGGCGTATTTATTTCAGGTGCATTCCTTGTCTTTATACGTTCCGAGGTATGAACACCCGCGAAAGTTTCTATAGACATAACACCCCTCCGGGGTGAAGAAAATACTTGAAAAGTGCTGTTGAAATACGCAGAAATACCCAAGCAAAAACACCAAACCTGTTAGTAGCAACTTGGGTTAATCTACAGTGAATTCTAAAAATATGTAGACATTTCAGAAGGACGCTGCGTCCGTCCTATTAATCTCAAAAATTGGAGGAACTACTCATGTTGAAAAGATTTCGCACCTTTTTTTCGCTTTTACTCGTCTTTGGGCTCAGTGCAATGCTGATGGGCGATGCAGCGGAAACTATCCAATATTTTCCAGAGACACTCGGAAGTTACTGGGTTTACGAAGACCAAGATGGCAACGAATTAACGCGGCGTGTCGTTGAGGGTAAAGAGATTGCCGGGGAGATGTATCACGCCTTCAGTTATGAACCCACATTGAAGGATTCGGTAGATTATAACCATCACATCCATCCAACTTTCTACCAGGTTGGCGAAGAAAGAGTTACGTTCTTGGTCGCGGATGAGGTAGAGAAAACCATCAAAGCACACCTTACCGAAGAGATGAAGGCTTTTCTGAAAATATTGGAGAAAATGGGGGCACCCTTTACTATGCTCTACAAGGTTGAGACAGAGGCGCAAGACCTGTTTCATGTGCTGCCAATACCTGTTACGTTCAACGAAAAGTGGAAGGCAACGCAGATAAAAGCCAAAATCACGATGCAACCTGTCCCGCCACAAGATCCTCCAAAAGCCTCAATCGAATTCACTATTGTCGAAACAGGAACTGTCGTGGGCACAGAAAACGTTGAGACACCCGCTGGCACTTTTGAAGACTGTTTGAAGATTGAATACCGGACAAAAACAGAGATGGAAGTATCCTCACCGGAATTGGGATTCGGATCAGAAACGCCCGGCGAATCTTTTACAACGCTGTGGGTGGCACCCAACATCGGGATTGTCAAGTTTCATCAAAAAGCTGAGGATATTTTTCTGAAAGTTATCGCTATGCCTCCTGGTTTTGAGGCTCCACCTCCGGTCAGACCCTCTGAATTAAATCTTCAATTAAAGAAGTATGAAATCAAATAGACTAATTCCGATGTTGAATAAACGCTTTTCTGACTCGAAGCCGAGAAACGAGAAATTGGAGGAACCTATCATGTTGAAAAGATTTCGTGTCTTTTTGAGTCTATCGCTCATTTTGGGCTTCAGTGCAACGCTGTTGGCACAGGAAAGGGAAGATGTCTATTTCCCGCACGTGCCAGGGAGCTACTGGGTTTACGAAGATCAGGACGGAAATAAATTAACACGTCGTGCCGTATCGGAAAAAACGATTGAGGGTGAGACATATCGCGCCTTCAGTTATGAACCCGCTGTGGAGGATTGGATAGATTACGAACATTACGTTCATCCCTATTTTTATCAAATTCGTATGGACGGAATAGCATTCTTTGTCGGGGATGCGGTGGAAAAAGCATTTGAGGCAAGACTCCGTAAAGAAATGGAAGCAGATAGCAAGAAACAGCAAGGCATCTCAACAACTGGTGATGTCAGTGCTGATGTCAGTTATGAGATTGCAGTCGAAGCGAAAGGCGATTTCTATCTTCTCCCGACACCTGTTGTTTTTGATAAAACGTGGACAGCAACGCAAATCAGCGGTTCCATAACGCTCAAACTTGAAATCCAAAGTCCCATTCCGAATTTACAGATTCCGGGTGGAGCTCAAAAGCCCATCCCTATTGCTTTGGTCGAAAAAGGGAAGGTGGTCGCCAAAGAGACTGTAAAGACCCCCGCGGGGACGTTTGAGGACTGTTTGAAAATTGAGTATTGGTATGCAGCAACGGAAAAAGAGGACGCGACACAACCGACTTCTTCGGATACATCTGATATAGAATTAACAAGGCTCTGGTTGGCGCCCAACGTCGGAATTGTGAAATTTATCCGTGTGTCCGCTGATTCAAAAGTGGAAAAAAGCCTTGAACTCACACAATATGAAATTAAGCCGACTGGCTCCGGCAGCAAATAAACGTTGTAGATGGGATGATCGCCTAAAGATGCATTTTATGCAACCTTTCCCTCTTAAAACGCGACATAATATTATGAGGCAATTCACTTTTCAAGGGAAGTTAAGAAAAACAAAAGATGACAAGCATTCACACGTCAAATACCGATTTGATCCAGCAAGATATAACACCTCCAAAAGTGGAAAGGACTATTCCCGACTTGTCTGAGAAAGTTCCAACCGATCTAAAGGAGATAAAGATTGTCTTCAATCAAAAAATGGCAGGTGTTGATATAGGGTACTGTGGGGTTCCAGTCGGCGATGTCTGCTGGGAAGATGATGACACAACTCATGTTATTTCGTTTAATGAACGCCTATCACCATCAAAAATCTATCGGCTTATATTGGGACGTAATGAAGGCTACCGGAATACGGACGGAATTCTATTAGAAGAATATACGCTGATTTTCACAACGGAAGGTCCCGATCCAGTTACGCCTACTTTTGCGGACACAACACCTGTCCATGTAACAGATATTAAGGAATTGGATCTCTCAGATAAACTGCTCTGCCGCGTTTCCGAGAGTCCTACAGAAGGGTTTAACTTCCCATATTATCTGCTCATTCCGCAACGGGTAAACCTGAATAAATCAATTTACCTGTTGGTAGAACCAAACAACACAGGCGTTGGTAGCAACTTTGTGAGCCTTGATAGAAATACAAAGGACGCAATAGAGACCTGTTCTGCCAGTAGTATCGCAAGAAAACTGAAAATCCCACTGCTCATGCCCGTTTTTCCGAGACCCGGCGGGACGCTCTACACGCATGCTTTAGATAGGGAGACCCTCCTGATTAGAGAGGGAGACCTCAAGAGAATTGACTTGCAGCTGATCGCAATGATATCCCATGCCCAAAAACTCCTGCGGCATAATAACGTAAAAGTGAACAAGAAAATTTTCATGAATGGATTTTCAGCTTCGGGGACGTTTACGAATCGGTTTGCCATTTTACACCCAACGGTTGTCCGTGCTGTCGCGACTGGTGGAATCAATAGCATTCCAACCTTTCCGACGGATCGTTGGAATGATGTTACCATGCGTTATCCAGTCGGCATTGCAGACATGAAACAGATCGCTGATATTGAATTTAACGAGGCGGTATATAAGGGCGTATCGCAGTACATCTACATGGGTGCCCTCGATGATAATGATACCCTTCCGTATCGAGATGCTTATGACGAAGAAGATGCTGAATTAGTCAAAGACCTTATTGGCATTAAAATGATGCCGGATCGATGGTCCTTGAGTCAATCAATATACAAGACGCTTGAGATTCCTGCCCAATTTGCTACATACAATGATACTGGGCATGAAATCAAAGATGAAATGGTTGATGATATTGCCGCCTTTTTCGAGGCGAACGCTGGAGATGAAATTGTTGAAATCGTCCCACATCAATATCCGTCTCAGAAATGAGGTGAGTTTATGGCTATGCTTTGGCTGATTATCCAACGAGAATTCGTTTCAAATGTGTTGACATCCCGATTTATGATTGGGTTTATCGTGTGTCTGCTTTCAACTGTTGTTGCCGTTTTCGTTCAAGTAGACGATTACGAGAAACGTTTGGTGGGGTATAACACTGCTGTTCGAGAAGCAGAAGCGGAGGCCCAGGAGTGGGAACTCTACTCCAAAATCAAGCCGAAAGCGCACCGGAAACCAAATCCGTTAGGTATCTTTAACGTCGGCACCGAGAACTTCGGCGCAAATACGGTCACCGTTGAACTGGCGAAACCCGTATTTTTTGAACCCTCCTTTCCTATAGGAGGTACACCAGCGCAAAAGCGGGGTTCAGACAATCCTTTCCTTGAGATGTTCCTGACTGTTGATGTAGTTTTCATCTTCAAAATCGTGCTCAGCGCGTTAGCAATCCTGTTTGCCTACAACACAATTTCAGGCGAGAGAGAGGACGGTACGCTGAAACTCGTGCTATCCAACTCGATACCGAGAGATACGATAGTGTTGGGAAAATATCTCGGCGGGATGTTATCACTGTTCCCTATTGTTTTGATGAGTTTGATCGTGGCACTGATAATTACGCTTTCTTCGCGTGTCACCGCTTTTGACAGAAATGACATTGCACATATTGTGCTGATATTTGCTGTCTCGCTGTTGTACGTGTCAACGTGGTACCTTTTAGGATTGCTGCTGTCAATTTGGACGAAAACTGCTGCGACAACATTGATCCTTTCGATGTTTATTTGGGTGATGCTAACGAGTGTTCATTCAAATGCAATTGCGTTCGTGGTAGAGAAATTTCCACCTTATAAGTCGAACCCTGGATCGGCAGCTTTCCAACCTGCTTCTGATGTCTGGGACCAGTTCAAAAAAGAACGGGATGCCTACATTAAACAGAGAGGCTACGAAAAGATAACAAAGACAATTACTTGGGAACTTGGAACAGTTTCAACTGGAACTGGAAAGAGCACCGGGTCCGGGGGATATTACTTAGAGGAGAGTTATTTCATCATAAGTGTTGACAGAGCAGATACCTCTATCTTCCAAGAAATATTAGGCTATCAAGAGCAGCTGCGGATTGAATATGCAAATAAAGCCGAGGAAATTCTCAATAAACCTGCGGAAGAACGGGAGCGAAATGCAAAATTTGCAGACATGCTTTCTCGTATCTCCTTCGCGGACACTTATGATTTCGCTGCCGGAACACTAACAGACACAGGCCGACAGAGTTATAACGATTTCATTCAGAATGCCAGAGCCTATAAGCGTGAGATTGTTGAATATTTGAAAGATAAGGAGGCGTTTTCTTCTCGGGCGTGGTTTTCTGATGACAAGGGCGCAGCGGAACTGACGGATCTACCTGTTTTCGAGCATCAGCGACTCTCATTTTCTGAAAGTCTATCCCGCGCCTCGGTAGATATTTTGATCCTATTGGCATGGAACATTGTTCTGTTTATGGCGGCTTATGTATCTTTCCTACGATATGATTTGAGTTGAGAAAAGGAGTTGATACGGATGATTTGGCAGATTATGTTGAAAGAGATACATCACAATCTCACGACACTCCGATTCGTCTTAATGGTTATTCTTTTACCTGTCTTGTTTATGGTGAATGCTCTGATATATAGCCTTGGCGGTGGTGGTTATATGATGCAGATGAATGACCATAACCGACGCGTAACAGAAAATAGAAAGCATATTATAAAATACGCCGATCAAAGTTTGGCGGAGTTAGCACTCGTAGGCCCTGGCGAGATGTCCAAGCGTCCGAGCCGCCTGACATTCTGTGCCGGTGGTGTCAATGAAGTGGTATCGCATTCTGTTAAGATGAAGAGTGAGGGAACTATCAGTCGAGGCAGTGGTGTTAAGGATGAGGATTACAAGTGGCGAATTCCATTGAAATTAGAGTATAAAGTCAGAAGTGCTGGCAGCACACCGACAAGGCGTATCAAGATTAACTGGGTCTTCATCGGCATTCTGATTAGTTTCTTCGCAATCTTGTTCACTTTTGATGCTATTGCCGAAGAACGGGCGCGTGGCACACTGAGTCTGATGATGTCAAACACAGTCTCACGCGGACAAGTGTTGTTAGGGAAATACCTCGGTGCTTTTGTAACACTCATGGTGCCCCTTATCATCAGTATCCTGATGAACTTGCTAATCATCCTTCTCTCTCGGAATATCCCGTTTGGGTCAAACGAATGGTTGCGGATTTTGGGGATGGTGGGGCTATTTGCGTTACTTGTCTCCATTTTTATCTTTCTCGGACTTTTTTTCTCCAGTCGTGTCTCAAACGCCATTACAAGCTTAGTATGGTTGTTACTCACTTGGGTTTTCTTGGCGTTTGTCTTTCCGAGCCTGCTCGGCACCTTCGTAGGAAACTTGAATCCAATCCCATCTGTTGACGAGATTTCAATGCGAAGACGGGCACAATTGGATCAAATTGACGATAAATGGAAGGGAGGCATTGACAATGAATGGAGGGGAGAAATTGACGATGAATGGAAAGGAGGTGTAAACAAACTCAAAAAAGCACCCTCCATCGAATATCCGTCACGGACGCGCACTTGGGCAGAATATTTCACAGCGATTGGAAATACAGAAAAACAGATAGCAGACCAACATATTGATCAGCAGCTGAGACAGGTACAACTCGCTCGTGACCTTACCCAGATCTCTCCGATAGCGACTTTTCAGTATGCCATGGAGGGACTCGCCAACACAAGTATCGTCGGCTATATGGATTTTGTTAAACAGGCACGCCGTTATCGACAGACGTTTATAGATTTCGTTAAAACAGAAGACCAAGGCGATCCAGACAGCCTCCATATCTATCCGGTAAGGGAGGGGTTATCTCAGAAACCGGTGGATCCGGACGCTGTGCCTGTCTTTGAGGAGAGGATCTCTTACCGTAGCGTTTTAACCCAAGTCGGGTTGCTGGTGCTGTTTAATCTGCTGTTCTTTATTATGGCACAGGTCTCGTTTCTGATGAGCGAGATTAAGTGATATGGCTGGGACTTAGTGAATTTATGTGTTTTCAGTATGGTTAGATGGAGGTTATCATAAAGTCCGAAAACATGTAGAGACGTTCGTTTCGGTGGTTGGTCCTGCTTACCTGAACAAAAAGAAGGTTGGTACAAACTACATTTTATGCAACCTTTCCTCCTTTAAAACGCGACTTAAAGATTATAAGATAGTTTATTTTAAGAGGATAATTATGAAAAACGAAGATGCTAATCTGATTCAACGTATTGTTTCAGGTGATGAAGATGCTTTTACTGCGCTGGTTGAAAAACACCAGAAATGGGTTCATTCGCTCGCGTGGCGAGAAATCGGTGATTTTCACATAGCAGAAGAAATTACACAGGACACCTTCATTCAAGCTTTTAAATCTTTTTCTACCCTGAAGGATCCTAATCGTTTTTTGGGATGGCTGTATACGATAGCAAAGCGGCAATGTGTTAAGCGGCTACGGCAAAGACCGACTTCAATGCAGTCCCTGGATACAGTACCAAAGGACGAATTAGAAAGGTTATTCTATGGACAATATCTTGAGGAAGAACAGACACAAGCTTTGACAAGTGCGTTGCAAGAAGTTGTGGAACACCTCCTTCAAAAACTTCCGGTGGCAGAACGTGCTGTGATAATACTGCACTATTTAAAAGGTTTGAGTTGCGAAAAAGTGAGCGAGCTCTTAGACGTGTCACCGAACACGATAAAGAGTCGATTGCACCGGGCTCGAAAGCAATTAGAAAAGGAGGAGTTGATGGTTCGCGAAATCTTATGTCCAGGTCTATTGAAAAATATACCGCGTTATATTGGTGTTAAAGCGACGGCAGTAACAGGGACTGGTGAACATTTGGCACAGGGAACTTTCAATTTTGGCCAAAGCGATATGGCATTGTCCCTTATTGGTTACGGCACAACGACCGGTAACCTCTATGAGCCAGCACCGATGTACATGTCGATGCATTACATCACCCATTATCCTGGGGATCTTTATAAGTTCCCTTTGGTTATAGGGGACACTTGGGAACAGAAGGGACATTGGAATTCACGAGCAGAGATGATTTTGGGACCTTCTGAAACAATAAAGGTTACTGCTGGCGTGTTTCAAGAATGCTTCAGGCACAAAACTGTTTTTACAGGTGCCAAGATAGGGGCAGAAGATGCCTTTTCTGGCGTTGGAGAAGCCAACAAATTCATTAATGGCACACGCTATTTGTGGTTCGCGCCGGGTATTGGATTTGTGAAAATGTGCTATGAACACGCTAACGGTGCCGTCACAGAAGTCGAATTGCTTGAGTGTGAGATTCCGGGTCAGTGTGAAGAATACTTTCCTGGACGGATAGGGACACTCTGGACATACAAGTGGAAAAATAATTATCGCGACGAAGCAGTTATTGAAAAGTGTCGCGTTGTCGAAAATTCTGACAAGCCGATGGTGTATGATTTATCAAGATAGTGCTATGTTAGTTGGAAATCCAAATTAATATAAAAACTGAAAAAAATCTATCAAAAGGAGAAAATAATCATGAGATTTCAAAACTTCAGGCACCCGCTTGTGGCTTTCGTTGGGATTTTGGCATTTTTACTTCTTGCATCCTTGTTCAGCAGTGCTGAAGAAGACGTGAGCACCCTTTCCGGGCGCGTTATCGATATGGAAGGGAATCCCGTTTCCAATCTCACGTTAGGAATTCAGCCAATTAACATTATTGATGGCGAGATGTGGCAGATGCCCACGCCGATGCAACAATCGCGGACCAATTCAACTGGAAATTTCCGTATCGGCGGTATCGTTCCGGGACACGCGAAATTAGTGGTCGTTCCAAAAGCGAGAACCTTTGAACCGGATACGGAGATTCGCGCCATTGACAGTGGCGGCTTGAGTTTCTTGCCAATTGATAATCCAAATTTCCAAATATCGCATGAGCAGCGTCTTAGGTTCGTCACGACTTTTGAACTCGAACCGAAGAAAGTATCAACTGTAGGTGGTATTCCGCTTCATATCAAGTCAGGAATGGATATCAAAGACATAACAATAACGGTGCGGCCTCGAATGCACATCCGCTGTCGAGTCCTTTTGGCGGATAAAACACCTTTAGCCAAGGCAACCGTAAAATTTGACCTCCGCTTTCAGAGTTTAGATGATGTGATAAGCGGGAATTTCAGTAGGAATCCAACCTATACAGATTCGGATGGCTACTTTGTGACCTATGTGAATTTGCCCGGGTTTTGCACAGTGTCTATAGACTATCAAGGTGATGGGGCAATATCGGAAACATTTAAAATCGGAGAGGGGCAACGCCGTCATGATTTGGTTTTCCAGTTGAGCGAGGCTTCAATTCCACCTGTTCCGCTGATGCCGAACCTAATAGAAGCGTGGATAGTAAATCCTGCCAATGGCCATGTCTACAAACAGATTCAGTGTAAAAGTTGGAAAGATGCTCGCGCTATGGCGATTGCCGAAGGTGCACATTTGGTGTCAATTAACGACGAAGCGGAACAAGAGTGGCTTGTCGAAAAATTCGGGCGGGAACCGTTTTTGATCGGACTGACTCGTCCGGAAAATCAAACCGAATGGCAGTGGACAAGTGGTGAACCACTTGCGTACACGAATTGGTTCCTTCAAGAATTCCCCACAAAACCGGGTGCGTTGGTGTTTGTGAGCATTATAGATGGAAAATGGCGTATCGGAAATTCCGAAAGTTTGCAACGTATCGGCATCGCACTCCTTGAAAAAGAGGAGATCAATTCCGATAACCCTCAAAAAGATAAGTAAACGGACGACCCTCCCTTAATAGTCTTCAGTCGTCAGCGAAATAGCAGTCAGCAAAGAAGGTTTCTTGCTGATAGCCGATAGCCGATGGCTGAAAGCCAGTAAGAGGTCAGTTTATGGCTATGCTTTGGCTCATTATCCAGCGAGAATTTGTTTCAAACGTGTTGACCTCCCGATTTATGATTGGGTTTATCGTGTGTCTGCTTTCAACGGCTGTCGCGGTTTTTGTCCAGGTGGATGACCACGAAAAGCGTTTGGTGGGATATAACACGGCTATCCGGGAATCCCAAGCAGAAGCAAAGAATTGGAAACTCTACACCGATATTAGTGCAAAGGTGCACAGAAAACCGAATCCGCTCGGCATTTTTAACATCGGGATGGAAACCTCTGGTGTAAATACGGTCGTTGTTGAGCCTGACAAGCCGATTTGGAAACGGGATAGCAGTTCCCCCAGTTGGGGCGAAACGACTCGAAAAATAGGAGCAGACAACCCTTTTCTCGCAATGTTTCTCTCCGTTGATGTGGTTTTCATCTTCAAGATTGTACTCAGTGCGTTAGCGATTTTGTTTGCTTACAACACGATTTCGGGTGAAAGAGAGGACGGCACACTGAAACTCGTGTTATCCAATTCGATACCGAGAGACACGGTGGTTTTGGGGAAATACCTCGGTGGTATGTTGTCGCTGTTCCCGATTGTTGTGGTGAGTTTGGTTGTGGCACTGTTGCTTGCACTCTCTTCACCTGACATTGCCTTTGATGGAAACGACATTGCACACGTTGTCCTGATATTCGCCGTTTCACTGTTCTACGTGTCAACGTGGTATCTTTTAGGACTGCTCTTATCTGTTTGGACGAAGGAAGCAACAACGACATTAATTCTTTCGATGTTTCTCTGGGTGATCTTGACAAGTGTTCATGCGAACGTGGTGACATTTGCAGTGACGAAATTTTCGCCACATAAACCGGACTCGGAGGAGAAAGTTTTCCAACAGACGATTCAACTCTGGAACGATTTCAGAAAAGAACGCGACGATTACCTCAAAAAGAGGGGATACGATAGTCCAACGGAGACGGTCTCTTGGCACCGCGATGAAAAAGGTAGAAGTGGTGGGTCTGCTGGTACTTCCTCTACCTCTGCAGAATGGTTTGTTACAGAGAGTTATCGCATTGGAAATATGAAGTACGCCGACGTTTCTGGTCTCCAGGAATTTTTAAGTTATCAGGAACCACTTCGGATTGCGTATACGGATAGGGCGGAAGAAATTCTCAGAAAACCCGCGGACGACCGAGAGCGGAACGCAAAGTTCGCAGATTTTCTCTCCCGAATCTCCTTCGCAGACGTGTACCGCTTTGCTGTTGGAGCAATAGCAGGGACCAACCGGGAGAGTTATAATGACTTTCTTGAGAGTTCCAGGACGCATAAGCGTGAGATTGTTGAGTATTTGAAAGATAAAAAGGCATTTTCTTCGCGTGCCTGGTTTTCCGATGACCAGGGTGCTGCGGATTTGACGGATCTGCCGGTTTATCAACATCAGCGGTTCTCCCTCTCCGAAAGTTTCTCACGCGCTTCTGTGGATATTCTGATCTTGTTAGCATGGAATATCGTTCTGTTTATGTTGGCTTATGTGTCTTTCATGAGATATGAGATGAGTTGAAAAGGAGAAAAAATGATTTTGCACATTGCGAAGAAAGAGATTCATCACAATCTCACGACGCTGCGGTTCGCTTTGATAATAATTCTGCTACCCCTTCTGATGATAGCGAACGCGTTGATATACGGTTATGGTGATGATGGATACATAACACGGGTCAATGCTTACAATAAGCAAATAGAAAAAAAGTTATCTCACGTTGAAACGTATGCCGCCCAGGGTTTAGGGGAGTTGGCGGTGATAGGCCCCGGGGATATGCCGAAACGTCCGAGTCCTCTGAAATTCTCCGCCAATGGGGCTGATGAAGTGATACCGCGTTATGTCATCATGCAGGAGTACGGATATGCCAGTCGCGGTGCTAAGTCTGGTGAGTTTGAAGCTTATGCATGGAAGGGACCTTGGACGTTAAGGTATCCGTTGAATAGTTTTGATGAAGGAAGTGCAACCCACGGTATCAAAATTGACTGGGTTTTCATCGGTGTGCTGATGAGTTTTTTCGCCATCTTGTTCACTTTCGATGCCGTCGCTGGGGAACGGTCGAGCGGCACACTCAGTTTAATGATGTCCAATACGGTCTCGCGCAGCCAAGTGTTGTTGGGAAAGTCCATCGGCGCATTTCTGACGCTCATGGTGCCACTCGTAATTGGCATCCTGATGAATCTATTGGTTATCCAACTTTCTGGGAGTCTTTCCTTTGATTCGGGAACTTCTCTCAGGATTCTGGGTATGATAGGACTTTTTGGGTTGCTCATTTCTGCTTTTATTTTTCTCGGTTTGTTTTTTTCAAGTCGCGTCTCAGATGCCATTACAAGCTTGGTATGGCTCTTACTCACTTGGGTTTTCGTTGCGTTTGTCTTTCCGAATCTACTCGGGATTTTTGTCGGCAACCTGAATCCAATTCCATCGGTTGACGAAGTTTCATTGCGAAGAGATGCGCAATTGAAACAAATTAGTGAGCAATTTCAGCCTTGGGGTGCGTACGGGCCTTGGGACGTGTCCGGTGAACCATCGAGTAAGTTGAACCAAGCACCCTCCACCGAAAATCCATCAGCGACGCGACGGTGGGCAACATATTTTACAACGCAGAAAGGAATAGAAACAAAAAGTCTTGATGAACACATCGATCAGCAGTTTAGACAGGTGCAGCTTGCCCGTGATCTTACCCAGATATCTCCGATAGCGACTTTCCAATATGCGATGGAGGGACTTGCGAACACAGGTATCGTTAGTTATATGACTTTTGTCAAACAAGCGCGCCGCTATCGGGAGACGTTTATAGACTTTATCAAAACGGAAGATCGGAGCGATTCGGCAAGTCTACATATCTATCCTGTGAAAGAAGGGTTATCCCAGACACCCGTGGATCCGGACGTTGTACCGGTCTTTGAGGAGCGGATTTCATATCGGAGCGTATTATCTCAAGTCGGTTTGCTGGTGTTGTTTAATCTGCTGTTCTTTATTATCGCACAGGTCTCATTTCTAATAAGTGAGATAAAATAGGTGCAGAAGTGCCTACACCAACTGTCGATCTCCAACGATCCAGCTGGATTCAAGTTCCCCTGTACTATGCAAGGAATTCGTTTTTCAGGTAAGGTCCCAGCATATTTCGGAGTCGTTGACGGGCATGGTGCAGGGACGTTTTAATTGTGCTCTCGGACTTGTCGAGGCGTGAGGCAATCTTTTTTATCGGGAGTTCGTGAAAGTAGCGTAAACGAAACGCGCGGCGTTGTCCTGACGGGAGTTGATGTACGGCTTTGCGGATAATATGCCCGAGTTCCTCCTTCTCAAGGATTTGACAAGGCGACGGCTGCAGCTGAAGCATCGGAAGGACATCGTCTCCGTTTTGCGGCAATTCCTCACACGCAAAAAGGATTTGCTTATTTCGTTTGCGCATAAAATCAATACTGCAATTGACAGCAATTTGATAAAGCCATGTATAGAATCCCGATTGCTTTTTGAAGCGCGGTAGTGCTTGCCATGCCTTTAGAAATACTTCCTGACAAAGGTCTTTCGCTGTTTCACGGTCACCAACGCGTTGATAAATCAGATTGTAGATTTTTTGCTGATATTTCCGCACGAGCGGATTAAACGCCTCTGTATTGCCATTCTGAACGAGCCTGACAAGTTCTTGCTCATCGAAATGGTTGAATTCAGTGTGTGTTGTCGAAGCATTACTCATATTTTCTCCTTTCGAGTATCCTTGCCTAATATATTATTCGATCCATTGCATTGTTTCTCGGAGTTGTTCCTTCGCTGCGGCGTAGTTTCGGCGCGCCTGATAAAAGACACGTTGCGTCTCTGTGAATTGTGCTTGCGCTTGAAAAGCGTCGTTAAAAGTCAATCCTTGATAACCCGGAATATCAAACGTGACTTCGTCAAGCACATGCTCTATTGTCCGTAGATATTGTTCACGGATTTCCAATCGCTGCGCCTCAATCTCCATCCGTTCTTTAGCATTTGCCACGGCGCGATAGTCTCGTCTCACGGCGACCCGAATCAGTTTCGTTTTTTCAGTATATTCCAGTTGGAGTCGTTCCAGTTCCGCGAGTTCTACAGCGCGAAGGTTCACAGTCTTTTTCCCATCATATAGCGGGATATTGAGATTGAAGCGGACCTCCCATCCGTCTTGAGTGCGAGGGTTCGTCTCAAAAATACTCGATGCATCTCGTTCCCGATCAAATATGACTGGATCATAGAGTGCTTTCGCGTCCCAAGTTCGGTTCTGCTGGTGTTGTTCCAGCAGCACATGGAGATCCTTATAGCGGGCTTCAGCAGAAAGTTCGGGAAACCGGTTCCATATTGTCTCTGCGGCGAGGCGCTCTTGCCGGACCATATCACCGCGTAAATCGCGTAAATCAAGGCTGTTTGCGAGTGCCAGTTCAACCGCGCCCCCCAGCGTCACATCGTCATCGGGAAGGGATTGTGCAAGAACAACCTGTGCAAGCGGATCGAGTCCGGTGAGTCTGATGAGTTCGGCGGTATCCACGTCAAGCCGGCGTTGGAGTTCATTGAGTGCAAGCTGCTGTTCCGAGAGTTCGAGTTCCGTATTGAGACGACTTAGGAAGCTGATCCGCTTTTTTTCTTGCTTGAGTTGTGTGCCTTTGAGTTTTTTCTTTAGTTCTATCTCAATGGCGCGGCGTTGTTCAATTTCCTCTTGTGTAAGGATGATATTGTGCCAGAGATTCCGAACAGCGTGGACGCTCTCCTTTTTCGCGCGTTCATATTCAATCTCTGCCTTCCGTACTTCTTCCTGTGCTGCATCAAGGCCTTGAGGGATCTCACCGAATTGTGCGAAGAGGACGCTCATCTGTGCGCGAGTGAGATAGTCCTGCTCGTCAATATCACCATCTCTTTGACGTTGATATTCGCTGGTGAGTCCCACCTGCGGTAGGTAAACTGCCTTGGATACGCGGAGGTTTGCTTTCGCGCGTTCTACCACCTTTTCCGCCTTTTTCACCGCCTCGTTGTTCTGTAGCGCGAGTTCGATCGCGCGTGCTGGCTGAAGCGAAATCAACCGTTGTGCTGAAACGGTGCCCGCAATACTAAAAAGTAAACAGACTGCAAGTGCCGTTAACCTTTTGTTCATTTTAATTTTTTTAATCATGCCTAACTCACATTATATTTTTTGTAGTTGTAATCGCTTTGAAAATTTCGCTGAAGTCTCCTGAGATGAAGACGGACAAATTAGTTTTATAGCAAATCTACAAGTAGAGATACATCAAAGATTTGGCGGGGTTTGTGACCCCGCCAACGAAAGAGGACATTGGCTCGAATAAAAATTAGCGTCGGCTAATACGGATTGTGACGACAACAATCGCAATCATGAGAAGTATCAACGCCCCGAAGAGCAGCGTTGTCACCGACATTTGCGTCTTTGACTCAACTTGCACCGTGATCGAACGGTCGCGCGCCTCAAACTTGCGGTTATCAACAGTGACCTCGGCGTTTAACTTCGCTTGATATTCACCTACGCCGATGTCTTCAGGTGGCATCAACGTCAATTGTATCTCTGTTTCCTCATTTCGATCAAGTGAACCGATGACTTCAGGGACAACGGTGTATTTCCAATCGGTGTTAACGTCAACGATCATACGGATATCAACGAGATCGCGGGTGCCGATGTTCTTGAGTGTCGCTGTCATATTAACCTGTTCGCCGATCTTGATGGTCTGGAACGCATTCTGCACGAACACTTCGATTTCCGGCACACCCTTTGGGATGAGTTCAAACCGCTCGACACCGCCTTGTATACTCGCAATCTGTTCAGCAGGAAGGTCTAACCGATTATTAACACCACCCAGCTCGTTTGCCTCAGTGTCATCAAGCACAGCAACATAGAACTCAAGGGTGCTATCAAGGTAGGAAGCATCCAATTCCTCCGGCAGGTAGACAATTAAGGACAAATTCCGCTTCGACTGTTCCTGCGTAAATTTCACCTGAGACTGTCGAGACTGCGTCTCCGGGTCCTGGAACTCAAAATTGATGCGGTTCAGTAGGTTAATAACGCGCAGTTGGAACGTATTCTCTGTCTCTGCCAACCGATCCAGCGTTAGATCATAGGTGACGCTGCTGCCGAGATTTCCTTCCTGCGAAAATCGCAGCGAACTGACGTTTACCACATCCAAAGCCGACTCTTTTTGGAGATAGATCAGTCGCGTCTCTGGCATATCAAGTTCGGGGTACTTCAACGATACCTGCAGACTCTCGACATCCTTCTGGAGTTGGAACGTTAATTCCACGGTTTCATTGTAACCGAGAACCGAGATTTTTTCCTCGTACGGTTTGACGATGTTCGTGCCATCAACCGTATCAAGTAAGGAGACATAAATTGAGCGAATCTCATTCGCTGCAGCGATCTCTTCAGGCGTCGCATTGATCGACATCGCTTCAGTTGTAGATGTGTTCTTTAACTGAAGCGTTACCATCATCTGACCGCCTGTGTTGCTGGCAACCCGAAACTTCTTCGCACTCAGAATAGAGATATGGCGCGTGTCCTCCTCAAGGTGGATTTTATACAGATTTTCCTCCTTCAGGTAGTTGAGACTCACAACGAGGCTATCCACATTCCGCCGCAGTTCAAAATCAAGCATTTTCTCTTCACCATCTTTCAGTGTCGGAATACGGTATTCGTATGGGAAGCCAATAATGGCATCAGTGTCGTCTTTGATAGAGACATAGACGTTGTTGATCTCTTGTGCTGTGGTAGTGTCTACTTCCTCTATTTCGTCTTCCGCTGTTTCGTCTGTTAACGCGCCATAGGTAAGAACGACTTCCAAACGTCGGCGGTCACCCTCTTTGTAACGCCTCGCGGACACGACAGAGATATACGGATCCTCCTGTTTGAGGTGGATGTTTTTCCTTTCCTCACGCCCCGCATACTCCAACTCTACGACGACATCTCGTATGTTCTCTTTGATCAATTCAAACTCCAAGGTGACAGATTCATCTTCTTTAAGCGTCTCAATCCGTCGTTCGTACGGTTCCGTGATAATCGCTCCCCCTGAGCCATAACCCTCTTGTTCTCTAATTGTGACAAAGATGTCATCAATTTGCGCACTGATGATAATATCTTGCCCTACCACCTTGGAACTTTCGACGAGTTTGACAGGAGATGAACTGTTCCGCAGCGTAATCGAGAACAACTCTCTGCCATCGGGAGATTCAGATAAACTTGTCGCTTCAACGCTAATGTGCCATTCATCTTGGAGCGATTCCAACTCCACCTGTTGCAGTGTTAGTTTTGCCTGTTCATATTCAGAGACAGCCCGTTCGTAGTCTTCCTCTGCGGTCTTTACTTCGGCGACGGTGACAATGTTGTTTTCCTCCGCCATCATCGCCTGCAGATCTTCGAGCTCAATCTTCTTTTTGTCCATCAGCCTTTTGGCTGATTCCATCTTCTGACGCTCGATTTCTATCTTGATATGACGGTCCTGTTCATCTCTGGTTCTCGAACTCTCTCCATTCGGCTGTGCCGGCTCTTCCGACTCTTCTGCCAAGGCAACCTCAAACAGCGCACTTGGCAACAGGAGCCCTATGGTGAGAATGAAAACTAATGTAAAGATATTAATTCGCATTTTTAATGGACTTTCATGCCGATTTTTTGTATTGACCATTAACTCGTGCCTTTCTCTATTATGTTTGGAGTCGAATTGTTGATCAAAAAATCGGGTTTTCGATTCATCCAAACCGAAAGTTGGTTAATTGGTTGGTATTGAAGGGTATAGACACTACTCGGCTGCGTCTTCCTCAGGTTCGTATCCGGCAACGTAATGGAGATACAGTGCTTCAAGGTCCTCTTCTTGAATCTCTTCACGCGTCAATTCTCGCTCAAGGTTACCTTGCACCAGAATGCCAATTCTGTCGGCGATCTCCTTGGCACGAAAAATGTCGTGCGTAGACATGAAGATGGCTTTGCCTTCCTGTTTTAGTTCACGGAGTAGATTCAGAAAATCGGCACCGCCCTTGGGATCGAGCCCCGAAGTCGGTTCATCAAGCAGGACGGCTTGCGCGTTCTTCATAATTGCGATCGCAATGCCTAAACGTTGCCGCATGCCTTTAGAGAAGGTCTTGACGCGCCGTGTAAAGGCTTCCTCTGGCAGACCGACACGTCCAAGCGTTTCATCAAGTTCCGCATTCGATACTTTCTTGCGTCCGCCCAATTTCGCGAAAAAGGACAGATTTTGACGCGCCGTAAAGTTGCGATAGAGTTCCACGTTCTCGGAGACATAAGCGAGATGCTTCTTTGCTTCCAATGGGAACTTCGGAATCTCAATGTCCCCGATCAGCGCGGTGCCGCTTGTCGGCTCAATGAAGTTAAGGAGCATGGAGATCGTCGTGCTTTTACCGGCACCGTTGGCACCGAGGACGACATAAATTTCACCGTCTTCTACTTTCATGTTCAATTCGTTGACGGCTAAAACACTTTCGTTATAGACTTTCGTGAGGTCACGGGTTTCTAACATCGGGTTCTCCTCCGGTTGGTTTTTTCCTTTATTTCCATATTCACATGATACCAGAAATCTAAGACGCTTTCAAGCGGGACTTACGCCAATTCTTTTCTTCTTCTACTTAAGTGTAACCTAAGAGATGTTGTATCCCTTCATTCTATTTTTCAAGTTTAGTCATTAAACCATATCTTGGCTTATGTTATAGTGACGCGTTTTGAGGGTGAAAAGGTTGCATTATTTTATTAATTGTTTTCAGATGACTACAATTTCCAAGATCCATTAATTACCACTACACGTCTGAGCGCATGAAAACGAGGAACGCACCTGAAAGAAATACACCAAACAATAAAAAGAGTAACAGCATATCCACTATCGCTGCATTGAAGGTATCACTAAAAGTAATTTTATCCTCAAAGCGTGGAAGTGCCTGGGGTGAAATCGGTTTTTTAGACATTCCTTCCGGGACTCCGATGATATGAAGACTCTCCGGATCAGCACGATCAGTTTCAGTGATGAAGTCTCGGAATTGTCTGATATGAAGATGCACGCCTTCAAGGAATTGCAAGTGGCGATTCAACCCGGTACCAGTCATCGATTCAAGGGCGTATTGGACAATCGCTGCCGGTGAGAACCGAGTCACCATCCTTGCCCGCTGGACCTGCGCGAGTTGTGCCGTTAAATGCTCGCGGTTCAGTCGTTCCCGAATCTCAACATCTTTGTTGACGAGCTCAGCCCTGATGTTCAATTCCGCGGTATCTCCGTCTTGGGATTCCGATCGCGCCATCGCCAATCTGAGTTCTGCCTCGTTTTCCTTCGCGAATTTTTCCGCGGCTGCCGGGGAGGTTTTTGCAAGTTCCTGAAGCTGGTTGAGAAGTCCAGCTGTTGGTGATTGTGCCTGTCGTTTGTTTGCAATTTGCTCGTTAAAATCATCATTGATCTGATCAAGCGCGCTACTTTTTGCCATTTTCTGTTGGTGAGCGGTCTGGACAGGGGGCATCCATTTTGTGGCAAGCGTGCCGAGGGTGGAAGGCATAAACACGACAAGTCCCACCCAGATAATTAACAGCACAACGAGACTCACTCGGCTATCGCGCGTACTCGCGGAGACCATCAACCCTACTGCGATGAAGATGCTGGTATAGCCTGAAGCGATCAGCATAATCATTCCTAAACGTCCCCAATCTGCCCACCCGAGCTGCGTCCAACTATCTAAAGAAATCACTGCCAGATTCAACAGGACCGCGAAACAGAACGAGATGAGAACAGTTATCAGGGTGCCTAAGAACTTTCCGACTAACAACGCGGGGCGAGAAATGGGGTTCGCGAGACACAACCGAAGCGTTCCGCTTTCTCTTTCGCCGGAGAGTGCGTCAAATGTAAACAAAAGCGGGATGAAAGAGAGCAGATAAGTGATGATAAATACCCAGTCTATCTTTGTTGCTTTGGGACGAAGGTCCCGCGCATTCGGGTTGGCAGTCGGATAATCCATTGACCAAATGCTCCTTACCTTTACCTGTCTGCCTCCGCCGAATCCGGTACTTCTACTCCACGACCCCCAATTTGTCGTTCCCGACCCCGGCAGAAAAGCATCGCCCCCGTCTGCAATGAAACTCAGCGCGGAAGGGCGTTTGTAAAGTTTACCGGGTCCCTTTTTTAACAACTCATAGAGATCCGTCTCGGACTGCAATTTGTCTTGGTCGGTGGTAACTTTCTCAGAATACCTTCGGACCTTGTCTGGATGGCTCTGAAGATGCACCACAGCGTTAGTCACCATGAGTGCCGCCAGGATAAGGACGGTCAAGGCAAAGCGGAGACTGTTAAGATGGTCAAAGAATTCTCTTTTAATAATATGTCCGATCATCATGTTTTCTCCATTTTTTTATGGCTGTCGGCTGTCAGCAATCAGCCGTCAGTAATCAGCAGTTTGTGTGGGAGTGAGCACACGAGCAACCGTCACATAGGTTTCTTAACTGAATCGCTGAAAGCGCAGCGACCTGACCGCTGGCCGCCACATTACACTTCAACTTTGACAAAAATCAGAAACGTTACGATAAACAGGATCAGATTCATGAGGAAAAGGAGTGACACATCTGCCAGGGCGCGTTGCGCGTTTTCCGAGATATCTGCACGCTCAAAGCGAAATTGGGGCAAATCCCACCAATCCACGGTGCCTTGGTCAGAAGCAAACCAGTGTCGACTCGCAAACGCATCTTTATCGTGGAGATAATCAATCAGCATCTGGCGGTATCCTTGGGCGGCACGACTAAAATCTAACATGCCCTTCAGATCCGTGCCTGCCCAGGCGGAGGTGGCAAAGGTATAGAGACTCGCAGGACTGAATTTCATCAACCGTTCATCCCACGTCGCTTGTCGGATGTCGGTTCGCGCCAAGCGCTGTTCGCGTATCAACGCAGCTTTCTCTGCCAGGCGGATGTGCGTCGCACCGATGAATGCCTGATAGTTTTGGAAATGCGGGAGGATCGGCTCTGACACCTCATGCACTTTAGTCATGTTAAACCCATACCTTCTGCCGCTACTGGAGCTTGACCCTGAATAGCCTATATTAAACCTCGGAGGCTCCCCCTCAAGGGGACTGTTTGCTAAAAATCGTTGTTCTTCCCGGTCTGCTTCTTCCCAAATCTGGTCAACCTGTTGACTCGCCGACTCTCTTTCGGCGCGCATATCGCCCACCGGATTAATGGAAAACCGACTCCAGTTCGGATAAACAAGGACCAAACCGACCCATAAGAACATACAGAGCATCAAGGATGTAGCCGTGCGGCGCGTTGTTGTGGAAATCAATAGCCCAATGAGGTAGAAAAGGGATAAGTAGACAATCGTCGTCCAGACTATCCCCGCAATCCGGAGCAGATCTGCTGTGCTGAATTGGATCGAACTGGCGAGGGAGCACAAAATCAGCACCATCAGCAGACTCATTAGCACAGGCAGCAGCAAGCATATCATGGCAGCGATGTATTTCCCAAACAGAATCGACCCGCGCCGCACCGGATGTGAGATAACCAGACGCAAGGTACCGCTTTCCCAATCGCCGGCAATCGCATCGTAAGCGAAGAGTAAAGCGAGTAGGCTTAGGACAACTTGAAAGATCGATACCAGATCAATTTGTGAAAAAAGATTTAGATAGGGATTCTCCAAGTTTCGTGCGGAGATACTTGAAAGCATCGGCACGTCGCCGTGATAAATTTCAACGGTAGTTCCCAGTCGCTTGTCCAACCCCGCACTGAAGAGACTTAGCGGATTCGGTGGGCGTTCAATAAAGAGTTCCAACCTTGAATAGGTTTCCGCTGCTACCGCTTTCTCACGATGAACTTTCTCTTGCTGACTGTAACTCGCCACTCGGTTTTCGTGCTCATCAATCAGCACAAAGGTATTGGCGACGACGAGTAGGAGCGTAATAACGACCGCGGCGAGGAAGCGCGCGCTCATCATAAGGGATAGAAGTTCTTGGTTTATCAGTGTCCGTAACATGTTTGAACCTCGCTATGTCTCCTTTGTCAACGTTAATTGCGACCGCGGTCCACAATTCTTCGGTTTATAAAACAATCGTTGATGCCATTAATACTTTCTCACGTTACAGTCTATCGTATCAAATATCCGATCTGAAAAATTTCAGAAATGCCACGGTCGTCAGGATCACTGCAAAGAAACAGAGCAGCAGCACACCAAGGTAACTCGGCAATGCATCCCCTAATCCGTTTGCGAATACGCTTAAAGGTGACGGTTTCAGGAAAAACAGAAACAGAGTAGCCCAAAAGTGCCCTATAAAGCGGGATAGGTGGACCTCTTTATTCTATTCCACTTTGGTTTCTGAGGTAACGATGTCGGGTTCTGGAAACGTTCTAAAGCTTCTTCGGCACGCCTGAGTTGTTTTGTCGCGTGCGCAATCTGTTTTCTGGCGTGCTCAACTTGTTTGGGATTGGGTTGTTTCTTGGCGTTCGCAATCCGCTCCTTGGCGCGCTCCATTTGTTTCTTGGCGCGCTCCATTTGTTTCTTGTGGTCCTCAATCCGTTTGGCTACCAGTTTATCAATATAGGCGACTTTATAAGCTTCCGGATCATCCGTTAAAGGCATACCACGAAACCCGATTTTCCGTAAATCCGGATTATCCTCCAAAAATGCCAAAGTATGTCGTTTTGATAGATAGATCCTATAATCGTCGAAATCCTCTATAGTGATACCTCTCTGCAAAAGCATGTGGAGCCACTCTACGCGTGAATGTCTCGCGTCTATTTCACCGCTAATTGCAAGCTCGCTACTATAAACGACACCATCCGGAAAGATTGCTATCACTTTTGCCTTTGAAAATTTTTGGTCGTACGCCGCATCAAAGGCGTTCATCAATGCTTTTACGGTTTGTGGGCCGCCATATTCTTCAGGAGTAATATCTGGGGCTGAGGGCCAGGTTTCTATCGATTCTGCGAAGATCTTGACTGTTTGCGAGCTCACTTGGCTCCCAAAAAGAGCGATAATACCCAAAACTGTCAAAAATGTGAGTAGTTTAACAACGTTTTTACTTCTCATTTTCGTTATATCTCCTTCGTTAGTGCTGACTGGCTTAAACATATTTCTCCTTGAAATGGAGTCTCTACAATTAATGATCCAATATGTAGATGAAAAGGGTGCATAATTTCAGAACCGGCTAATATGTACATCAAATATCCAACCTGAAGAATTTCAGAAACGCTACGGTTGTCAACGTTACCGCAAAGAAACAGAGCAGTAGCACATCTACCGCCGATTGACGGAATGTCTCTCCTAAGGTTGTTGTTGTCAAAGGTGGAGGCTGCGTAATTTTGACAATATCGGTCGCCGGGTTGTACATTCTCATGCTTGCATGATCTACAATTTTACTGAACAAATCTGTATCAAGCATATCATAGTAACGCTCACCGGTTTGAAAGTAATTGTTCATTTTTCGCTTTCCTGTCTGCGTCAAGTTCGTGGTGAGATAGATAAGGGATGATGTTGGCGTGATTCGAGAAAGTGTCTCACCGACCTGTTGTTGTCGTGCTGTTTCACGTTTGTAATCTCGATCAAGTTTATCCGCCTGCTCTTGGAATTTTTGTCGATATTCTTCTTCCAAAGGCTTCATGCGCTCATCAATTTCGTTTAATACATCTCCAGCTATTATTCTCGCAACGTGGCCAGCCTCGGACATCTCCTCCGCGGGTGTCTCCATGATAATTTTCATTTTTTCCTCTTGGAGTGCCACTTCAAGATCGTCTCGTATCGCTTTCTTTTCCATATAGACGCTCTGCGAAGTTCGTGCTGGTGCAATAACTTTCGCTGCAAGAAAACCGACGCGTGGCGTAATCAACACAGCGAACACCCAAACCGTAAAGACGACGATGAGGGCTGTCTTGGCACTATCTAAATAGGTGGAAATGACCGTTCCTA
>CAZQIP010000199.1:0-63078 GCA_964593655.1 uncultured bacterium
AGAGCCAGAAACCGATTTTCCGGCTGATGACGCTTAAGATGAGAACATGCAGTCTCAAAGCCCTGAAAGCCTTCCTCCAGAGTGTTATAATGATACTGAACTGATTGAGCGATTTCAACAAGGCGATACTGCTGCGTTTGATACGCTCTTTACCCGCTACCAGAAACGCACCTATCGCTTGGTGCAACGCTTTATCTCAAACCGAGAAGATGCCTTGGACCTCACGCAAGACGCATTCATACGCGCCTATCAAGGCTTAGGTGATTTTAAGAGCCAGTGCCAGTTTTATAGCTGGCTTTATCGAATCACAGTGAATCTCTGTATCGATTTTTTAAGGAAAAAAGCGAGATCAGAAGTGCTGCTGTATGATTCCGATGAATCGGGAGAATTGCCGATGGCAAACATCCCTGATCCGCGTGCAGAATCGCCAGCAAAAGCGGTTGAGAATAAAGAGTTGAGAACTCACATCCGGAAAGCAGTTCGCCGACTCCCACCAAAGCAACGGCAAATCTTCATTTTGCGACATTGGGATGGTCTCTCGCTTAAAGATATTGCGGCAGTCGTTGGCAGATCCGATGGCACAGTCAAAGCACACCTGCTTCACGCGCACCGTAATCTCCGCAAACACCTACGTCCGTACCTACAAGAAGAAGATTCCTAAAAGTTTCTGTATGCGCGCTTATCCAGCGCGCATACTCCCACCGTGTAGGTAGGCATGAAAATCTCGCGCCCAGATAAAAAAACAAGGCTGTGGACTACGCGTCCACGGTTTCTTCTGCTGCAAAGAGTGCTTCAACGAAATCCGTGCCTGCGAAATCTCTTAAATCGTCAAGTTTCTCACCGATCCCAATGAGTTTGACCGGCGCGCCAATCTCCGCATTCACGGCAATCACGATCCCCCCTTTTGCTGTCCCGTCGAGCTTCGTAACAGCGACCCCAGTAATCGGCACAGCGTCGTTGAAAATCTTCGCCTGCATCAAACCGTTCTGACCCACTGTCCCATCCACGACAAGTAACACTTCATGCGGCGCGCCATCATGTGCCCGTCCCATCACACGTCCAATCTTCGCAAGCTCATCCATCAGCGGTTTTTTGGTATGCAGCCGCCCAGCGGTATCCACAATTAGCACATCTGCCTCGCGATGCTTTGCTGCGTGAATTGCATCAAAGACGACAGCGGCAGGTTCAGCATTCTCGCCACCGCGAATGAGTTCCGCACCTGCACGTTCACACCAGATCGCAAGTTGATCTTCTGCTGCCGCGCGAAACGTATCGCCTGCAGCGACCAACACGCGTTGCCCGTCTGTGATAAAACGACTCGCAAGTTTACCGATAGTCGTCGTTTTTCCCGCGCCATTCACACCAAGCACTAAAATGGTATACGGTTTTTCATCTTTAACGTGGAGCGGCATATCCTCGCCAAGCAGCTTCAGAATTTCCGATTTTATGACCGATTCCAACTCCGAAGAATCGCTCAATCCTTCCGCCTTTACCCTCTCCCTCACGTTATCCATTAACGTTAATGTCGTATCAACACCTACATCTGCTTGGATCAAAATTTCTTCAATTTCCTCCATCAGGTCCTCGTCAATCTTTCTCCCCATCCGCAGGAGCCCTGATAATTGCGACATCAGCTGGGTGCGAGTTTTCGCCAAACCGGACTTGAGTCGATTAAACCAGTTCTCCGGTTTACCGCCAGCATCGGGTTCTTCGCGGCTTTTATCACTATTTTTAAATAAATTTCTGAGCATTATTTCTCCTTTTTTTATCTTCTGTTTCTGTGGTTTTCAGCAGCAAGCGCATCTGAATTTTCCTATACCCTTATGATACTGTAACATAGACAGAAAGGCAAACGGAATTCTGATCAGAGCCATTTAGTTTTCGGTTTCTGGGTGCCTTATCGGGAATAGGGCTGTGCTGCTATCTGCCAGCATCGGGATTACAAACCCCTCCTACAAGAGTGATTTTGACAATTGAATGGCTCGGAAAACAGATGCGAATTTTCTTGAAATGTTTGCTATTTTGTCTTATACTAAATTGCGGTAAAGGACGATTTGTTCTTGTATTACATTTGGATTACTAAAAATATATCCTTGTAGAAATTGGCTTGGGCAAACCTCGCCAAAGAAATTAACTACTAAAAATTGAGGGACTCATAATGAAAATGCAAACACGAAAGCTGCTATCCAGCCTAACATTTATACTGATAGCCAGTTTAATTCTCACCGCCTGCGCCGAAAAACAGTTGGAAGAACTCATTGAGCAGCAGGACGAAGAAAAAACTGAGACTATAGAAGAACCTGTCCAACCTGAAGAACCGGTAGTAGCCCTTCCTGGCTTACCTGACGATGTAGCAGGCTATACACAGTGGCTTAAATTAAACGCTGACCCCATACCACCCGCCCCTGGGGGCGACCCACACAACGGCACAAAAAACGTTTATGTCAATAAAACACGGGAAGACATCGCACCGAATGGCGAACAGCAGTTCCCATACCCGGATGGTAGTATCGTTGTAAAGGAAGCAAACCGTCCTGGTAAGGATTATGTTGGACTCATCGCGATTATGCGTAAGAAAGCAGGCGTAGACCCGGATCACAACGATTGGGAATTCATCGAGTACGTCCGAAACGCGCCAGATGCTGAGTTCAGCGTCATCGCCAAAGACGGTGTGTGTTGGGGATGCCACGCCCGAGTTGAAGATATTGATTATGTCTTCACAGAACTTGATTAGGACGCTTGCTGGCGAGGTTCAAAATCTCGCCAGCCTTCCTTAAGACAATCGGATTTCACTTACAACAAGGAGATTTTTTTGGACACACATCATAATAACTATGTGAAGCATATCAGCCACACCACCTCACGATTAAAATACTTGGATAGGTCCGGTGTTGCGCTATCGTTCCTACGGTTCGCATTCATAGCGTGTATCGCGCTCAGCCTCTTTTTACCGACTAATACAGAGGCGCGTCCTGAGTTTGCAACCGAACTTGAGAAAGAGTGTAGTTTTTGTCATCTTGACCCAGCAGGCGGTGGTCCCCGAAATCGCATCGGTGAAATTTTTGAAGAGAACTATTTTGAATTTCCCGAAGATTTCGACATGGAAGCCGTGACGGAAGAAGCCAAGAAGGTCGTCAAACAACTCACAACATCGCTTGACTTCCAGACTGCATTCATCAAAACAACACATGTTGACGAAGAGCAAAATGCTATAGCCAGCTGCAATTCATGCCATTCCTCAATTGATAGATTTCTGCTGATGCAAGCAGAAGTAACATTCAATGCGCAAGCCTCAGAACACATCAGACTTACGCTTTCTAATAATGCAGGAACAACGATGAATGCGTTCGCAACGGTAGATGCTATCCCAAAACACCTCTATGTCAAAGTTGGGCAATTCCGTCTCCCGTTCGCTATAAAACAGAAGGATCACAACATACTTGTCCGGGAAGGTTACGGCCTCGGTTCTAACAAACGGGATGTCGGGATTGAACTTGGTGGAAGTGCGGGTAAAGTTTTTTACAATGCGGCCTTTTTTAACGCCAATAACGCTGCAGCAAAAGGCGGGCTCGGCACCCTTGGTGCGCAACTCGGACCGGTCAGAGCAGGTATTTCTGGTATACTCGAAAAACCCGGCGAAGACTGGGAACGCCTCATTGGTGTATTTCTCACCACCTCCTACGCGGGTCTGAGTGTCGAAGGGGAATTCAATTTTGGAAACAGTGGAGAAGTCGCCGCTTTCGCATCGGATGACATCAACTCAAAGGGATACTATGTCGGTGCGAAATATCGCGTCCTGCCCCAGCTCACTGTTGCAGGCAGATACGGGTTGTTCGATCCAGATAGAACAGTTAAGGGTGACGCAAGCCAGCGGGTGACACTCAGTGCCCAATACAATTTCATGGAAAACGGGGCAATCTCGCTGTTTTACTGGGCAAACCTTACGAATGCTGACCGTGGCGAAGATGGTACTATCCAAGACAAAGGCACATTACGCCAACTCCAAGGCACAGACCAGATTATTTTGATGTCACGGTTCTGGTTCTGAAGCTTGTTCACTATAGAACACAATTTGATTTGCAACCGCATCGAAATACTTACCATTAGGGACGGATACAACTATCCGTCCCTATGTGTTTATATTTACACATAACGTCACCTAAAGACACTTTTCTAATCTTTCTAACAAGTTTGAACCCCGCTTAAATCTGACTATCGTTTCTTAAACGCTTCGTACAAAGCTCCGAAAACTTTGGCATGAAAATTGCTTAACCTATTCAGTATCTTTTTCCTACTATATTCGTTAAAAAGGTTCTAAGTTATAAGTGCGCTGCGCTTTAAGTTCTAAGTAAAGAGGTTTCATTTGGCTCTTAACTTAGAACCTATAACTTATAACCAACAACTCTAAAGTAAAGGAGGCACTTCTCATGGTGTTTTCCAAACTTTCCAAAAATCTTTCGGCAGAACCTGAGAACCGAAATCTGTTATTAAAAAGCTTAATCGGGGTCATAGGATTGATGACGCTACTCCTCGGTGCCTGCCTTTTCTATATTGTGCGGGGAAATGTGGGTGCCAAGACGCGATACAGCGTTAACACCTTCGCCCCCCAAGGAGAAGTCCCGCAATGGTCTGACTTTTCGATAACTTTTTCGGAGGGAATCGTTGATAAATCGCGTGTCGGGACAGAAGTCCCAGCGGAAGCCCTCCGGTTCACACCAGCCGTTCAAGGCACCGCTCGCTGGGTAGCCCCCGATAGAATCGGTTTCTTTTTAGACGCACCTTTAGCACCCGCCGCACAATATACTGTCAAACTCACATCCGAAATCAATCCATCTGAAGTATTCCAACTCACCGGACAAAAAGAGTTTAAATTCGCCACAGAACCTTTCGCAGTTCAGCAGACACGCATGGAATTTAACACTGACGAGTCACGTGAACACGCAATAGGTGTCGGCACAATCACATTTAATTATCCAGTAACGACCGCTGATTTAAAGGCACATCTCTCTATTGAATTAGATGATGGAACAGAAATTCCATATCAGATTCAAACCAACACGGTGACAGCGCGGACAATCACATTCGAGACGAAACGGATAAAACGCAGCGACGTAAACCAAGAAATAAAGGTCAAAATTGAAAAGGGTTTTAAATGTACAGGAGGGGAAATCGGTCTAGAAAAAGCAAACGTTACACCGGTAATACTGCGTGGTAGAGGAACCCTCGGTGTAACATATTCAGACGTTCGAGAAAGTGATGGGACCCCTTATATTTCAGTCAGTTTTAACGCGCCAGTACTCAGCGATACGGTTGAACCGTATCTTGAAGTTACACCCGCAGTCGACTATCAAGTGACATCCAATTATCGAAACATTAGAATCCACGGTAATTTTAAGCGGCGTACCACTTACACACTGAAAATTCGGCGCGGTTTGACAGCACGAAACGACTCGGTTTTAAAAGGGGACTATATGACGCGGTTCAGAATTCCAGACATTCGACCGCAGCTTCGGTTCCTTGGTGACGGCTTCTTTCTCGCGAGAAAAGGACACCTAAATCTTGGGCTCACAACGATTAACGTTAAACGCGTAAAACTCAATATTGAGAAAGTTTTTGCGAACAATCTCATCTATGTATCAAGGTTAGACAGATGGAGCCAATGGAGTCGGAATTTAGGCAAACCTATTCATTCGGAAGAACTTGATATACCGCCTCAATTGAACGAAGAGGTAACGACACCTATCTCCTTAGAGGACTATCTCGCGGATGAACACGTCGGTATCTTCAAGGTTATGGCGCAAAATGGTGATAGGCAGTGGGACAGAGCACATCAATGGGTGCTCATCACAGATTTAGGGATCAGTGCGAAACGCGCTGGAGATAATTTATATGTTTGGGTGAAATCCATTGCTACTGGCGCACCGGTGCCAGCAGCGCGGGTCCAACTCATCAGTGACAACAACCAGACACTGCTCAGCGGCACAACGAACTGGGCAGGATTTGCGGAGTTCCCTGAGGTCGCAGAAAAGACAGAAGACTTCATACCGTTTATGATTACTGTCGCGAAACGTGACGATCTCGCCTTTATTCAATTAGACAGACATGAAATCGCAACAGCAGACTTTGACATCGCAGGACCTGCCTATTTGCAGAAAGGCTATGAAGCATTTCTTTATACCAGCAGGGGCGTTTATCGACCCGGTGAAACTGTTCAACTCGCTGGCGTTGTCCGAGGACCGAAGCAGGTGACACCTGAACCGCTCCCCACCCGCATCAAAATTCTCTCACCAGATGGCAGAATCATGCGAGAATTAAGGCAGCAGA
This sequence comes from uncultured bacterium, assembly GCA_964593655.1. GTDB lineage: Bacteria > Poribacteria > WGA-4E > WGA-4E > WGA-3G > WGA-3G. Next base: position 6,325 of record CAZQIP010000199.1, read on the forward strand.
CTAACGAAAGCGGTGCCTGTGAGGTGAAAATTCCGATTCCCAACTACGCCCTAACAGGGAACTATATTGCTAAAATGCAAATTGCTGATCGAGTCGTTGGAAGCGTTCAATTTCAAGTCGAGGAATTCATGCCAGACCGGATGAAAGTTGCCATAACCGTTGATAAACCCTCTTATAAACTCGGAGATGAACTCAGCATTGAAGTCAACGCTGTGAATCTGTTCGGCCCCCCAGCCGTCGGACGGAAAATTCAGGCTTCATGCCAACTGCAAGCAGTTCCGTTTGTCATTTCCGATGACGCTTTACCCCCAGGGACAGATGCCGCAAAGTGGCGTTCCTTCGTTTTCGGAAATACCAGACAATTTGAAAGTCAACGGATTGAATTGGGAGAAGCCAAAACCGATGCTGACGGTAAAGCACGTTACCAATTCACTGTTCCTGCAACATTGAAAGCCCCCTCTTTACTCAACGGTATTCTAACAGCAACTGTCAGTGAGGTCGGCGGCAGAGCTGTCACTGCTTCACACCGAGTTGTTATCCATCCGTACTCGCATTACGTGGGGGTTCGGCGGGCAACTACTGGAGAGGTCAAAATCAACCAACCGCTTCGATTCGATTACGTAGCCGTTGACGATACAATGGCAGTTACACCGGATAGAGCCTTAAAACTAAGTCTCCACAAAGTCCATTGGAACACGATACTTCGGCAAAACGCGGCGGGACGTTACGCATACGTCTCTGAACCGCAGATGACAGAGGTGAAAACATACGCACTCACTTCGGCGGAAACAGCACAAACAGCGACATTCACCCCTACAGGCTATGGTGAATACCGTGTTCGCCTCGAGGACATCGAATCAACGGCAACAGCGGAAATAGGATTCTACGTCGGTGGATGGAGAAACACCCCGGTCTCTATGGAACATCCGACTCGATTGGATTTGGTGCTTGACAAACCTGCCTATCGTCCAGGACAGACAGCAAAACTGAATATCAAGGCACCGTTCCCAGGGACACTCCTGCTCACGGTCGAACGAGAACGGCTGCTCAGTCACCGAACGATAGTCATGAAAGAAAATACAGCAACCGTGTCAATTCCGGTCCGGTACGGTTATAAACCGAACGTGTACCTCTCAGCAACACTGACGCGAACTATCCCGATGGATACGGTATCACAACCAGACAACAAGTCGCTTCTCCCTGCGCGCGCGTTTGGTGTGATTCCCTTGAAAATAGATGCAACGCGGAGACAACTCTCAATTGAAATGTCGCTCAAGTCTGATAGCGATCAGCAAGACCGAACACCTCTTACCGATAACCGAGGGAAACTGATATCCGATGGTTTCCAATCTGAGGCAGTTGTTCGTCCAAACAGCGAGATAAATATCGCGTTCGAGGTCCATGGCAGACGCTCCTGGCAGAAATACGATGTTTGTATCGCAGCTGTTGATGAGGGGATCCTTGCATTAACCGACTTCAAAACACCTAACCCGCACGACTTTTTCTATCAACAACGCGGGTTGAAGACACGACCCTTTGATCTATATAGCGGGATTCTACCTGAAATCGCGGATGTCACCGACAACTCAAGCACAGGTGGTGATGGGGCAGCCGCACGTGGATTAGGAAGGAAGCGGCTTAATACAAGCAGTATCAGGCGTGTAAAACCGGTTTCACTTTGGTCAGGATTCGTGCAAACCGATGGAAATGGGCGCGGGACTGTCCAATTCAAGATTCCGCAGTTCAATGGGAAATTGAGGTTGATGGCGGTCGCTTTCGCCGGAGCAGATTACGGTGCCACGGAAGCGTATTTGACCGTCCGTGAACCTATTGTCTTAACGCCAACTTTCCCACGATTCCTTGCAGGCGGTGATAAGATCCGAGTTCCTGTTACCCTTTTCAACGGCACAGGTGAGGCTGGTGAATTCACTGTCAAATTGCAAGGATCGGGAGACGTGCAACTATTGTCAGCGAGCACCAGTAATACCTCTGAAACGATGCCTGAGAATACACCAGAAAAACCAGCACAATCCCCCAAAATGGAGCCTCCGCTACACCAACTCAGTGTGGAGAAAACAGTTGAAGCCGGCACAGAAGCACAAGTCTTTTTCGATATTCGTGCTCAGGATGCGCTCGGAGAAGTCAGTTTCAATCTATCTGCAGAAGGTAATGCTGAGACGACGCAAATGGATGTGAAGTTACCGCTGCGCTCCGTCGCGCCACCCGTCACAAAAACAGGACATGGGGTGGTAACCGCGGGCGAATCGGTCGATTTTATCCTCCCTGCGAACTTAATAGCAGATTCATCCGAGTTTAGTTTGACATTATCACCGTTTCCCAATATTGCGTTTTCGGATAGCCTCCGTTATCTTGTCCGCTATCCACATGGATGTCTGGAGCAGACAACAAGTAAGGTTTTCCCCTTGCTCTATTTTAGTGACCTGGCGCGAAGCGTCGAACCGATGCTCGCAGCAGAAGATTCGGTGGATCATTATATTACGTCGGGTATCACAAAACTTGAAAGTATGCTGATGTCGAACAATCAGTTTTCGTACTGGCCCGGTGGCACTTATGCTAATCCGTGGAGCAGCATCTACGCGTCTCACTTTCTCGTTGAAGCTCGAAAAGCAGGCTATGAGGTAGCAGACCGTGTTTACAACGCGATGCTCGAAGGTTTAAAAACACGGGCAAAATTTTCACCTGACACGGAAGGCGAAAATGATGCAAAAAAAGTAAGGGCAAACATCGCACTCGCGACCTATGCGTCTTATGTCTTGGCAGCCGCTGGACAACCGGATCGTGGCACGATGCACTATCTGAAAAACAGAGGGGCGAGTGGTCTCAGTGATTACAGTCACTTCCAACTTGCCGGGGCATTTGCCCTCAGCGGCGAACTGGAAACTGCCCTTTCAATGCTACCGGTATCAGTATCACCGAGTTTTAATGGGAAAGGCAATCCAGGATGGGAAACAGGTGGAACATTTAATTCACCTATCCGAGCACAAGCGATTATGTTGGATGTGCTTGCCGAAGTTAACGAAAACCATCCATCTATTCCGATGCTCGTCAAGAACTTGAGTGAGGCAGCCTCCGATGGAAACCGATGGCGGACAACACAAGATAACGCCTTCGCATTCCTCGCACTCGGTAAGATTATGAAGAAACAAGCAGATAGGAATTACGAGGGGACTCTCAAACTCAATGGTGAACACTTCGCTGATTTTGATACGACTGAGACGCGCTATACCCATGAAGCATGGGACGGTGTGCGCATACAACTCAACATCAAAGGCGAAGGGAGTTGCTATTATTACTGGAGTGCGTTCGGCATCCAACGCGATTCGTTTATTGAAGAATATGAACGTGAATTACAGGTCCGCCGTCGGTATTTTAACAAAGATGGTGAGGAGCTCACCGGCACGTTTGTACACGGCGACTTAATCGTCTCAGAGATAACAGTCAAAGCACTGACAGCCAATCTGGAAAATGTCGTCGTCGTTGATATGTTACCAACAGGCTTTGAGATTGAGAACCCACGTTTGGAATCCCGAGCAGGCATTCCATGGCTGAAAACACAAGGTTTCAAACCTGATTATATCGACATTCGCGATGATCGGCTCATCTTCTTTGGCACGTTCCCGCGCCAACGTGAACGTAAATTCTATTACGCGCTAAGGGCAGTGACACAAGGTGAATTTACTTTGCCACCTATCGCGGCGGAAGCGATGTACGATCCGACAAAATCTACTGTAACAGGTAGTATGAATATCAAAGTGGTTACAGAGTGAAGTGATGAGAAGGAATAGCCGTCAACCCTCAGCTGGAATGGCTTTCAGCAGTCCTCGGAAGTCACGCGATCACGATCATCGTGATGGCGTGCTTCCGACGCAGTCAACAGTCAGTAAAGACGCAAGCGTTACAAAACGTCTTTTTTCTTTACTGAAGGTTTCCGATGGTTTCCGATGGCTGATGGCTATTCTGCCCCTCTTTATTATTGTCCTTTTTACGATCGCGAACTGGTGTTTCCCGCTGCCCAAAACACGTCTCCATCCGCCACCCTCTCGGATTGTGTTAGATCGAAACGGGGAATGGCTTCGCGCGTTCTTAGCTAAGGATGGTATGTGGCGATTTAGCAGTCAGCAGTCAGCAGTCAGCAGTCAGCAAAGAAAGTTTTCTGTTAATTGGAAACCTCTTGTGGCTGAAAGCCGAAGGTTTCCGAAAGCCGATGGCTATTTGGGCATCTCCCCACTATTACACGAAGCAATGCTAACAACAGAGGACAGATGGTTTTACTACCACTGCGGGGTCAATCCGGTGTCTATGGTAACTGCCCTCTACGATAATCTCAAAGCCGGAGAAGTCGTGCGCGGTGGTTCAACCATTACTATGCAGCTTGCGCGACTGATGGAACCGAAGGCACGAAATGTCCCAAACAAACTGATTGAAATGTTTCGAGCCATCCAACTTGAACTGGCATATTCTAAATCTGAGATCCTAAACCTCTACTTTAATATGCTTCCCTACGGCGGGAATATCGTTGGAACAGGGGCAGCATCTCGGTTTTATTTCAACAAACCACAGCACGCCATAAGTCTTGGTGAGGCGGCTCTCCTTGCTGCTATTCCGAACGCCCCCGAACGTTTACGTCCAGATAGATTTCCAGAAAATGCTCGGCATGCGCGAGCAAAAGTACTGAACCGCCTCCGCGCACGCGGACAGATTTCCGAACAGCAGCGGCAAGAAGCATTACGAGAACCCATACCGACAAAACGTCATCCGCTCCCATTCAAAGCACCACATCTCTCACGTATGTTGGCTAACGGAAACCGATGGAACACAGACACTACAGCAGATGGCAGGATATACACAACAATAGACGCGAAGGCCCAAGAAACAGCGGTGCGCATCCTTCGCGAATATCTGAATGCGTCTGCTGCTGGAATTGCGGATTCCCGCCGCTTGCAATCGCATACTGCAAGCACAGGTGCTATCGTGGTTATGGACACGCAAAGTCGCCAAGTCTTGGCAATGGTAGGTTCCCACGACTTTTTCGATCAGAGGGCATCGGGTCAGATAAACGGCACACTCGCATCGCGTTCCCCAGGCTCCACACTTAAACCTTTCGTCTACGCCCTTGGCATCGAACAAGGCTTGATTACGCCAGAAACATTGCTCTTTGATGTCCCTGTCACATACAGTGGATATGAGCCGGTGAATTATGATGGCACGTATAACGGCTATGTTACCGCTCGTCAGGCACTTGCTCGCTCCCTCAATGTCCCTGCCGTGAGCCTCCATGCGCGCCTGAAAAACAGGACACTGCACGCTTTTCTTCAACAAGCAGGTATCTCTACACTCGCACCTGCCCAAAAGTACGGACTCTCTATGGTTCTCGGCGGCTGCGAAGTAAACCTGCTTGAGTTGACAACGCTTTACGCAGGACTGGCAAATATGGGAGAATTCGCGCCTTACCAAATAGTCAGCAGCGGTCAGCAGCAGTCAGAAAATCTTCTTGCTGGTAGTCGAGGGAAACCGATGGAACCCCAAGGCTATTCACAACGTTTACTCCGAGAAGAAACGAGTTTCATTATAACAGAGATGCTAACAACTTCACAATTGCCGGTCAATACTGTCAAAAACCCAGAAGCCTTTGAAGTGACCATGAATCTGCCGAAAATTGCTTGGAAAACCGGTACTTCTTATGGGCATAGGGATGCGTGGTGTATCGGGTATTCGCCGAAATTAACAATCGGTGTGTGGCTCGGCAATTTTGATGGAAAAGGAGCTCCGATGCTAAGCGGGACGGACGCAGCAACACCTGTTCTATTTGCACTCTTCAATGCGCTTACACGACAAGACACGCATCGTTGGTTTACGCGGCCTGAACACCTAAAAATGCGAGAGGTTTGTGCGCTCACAGGTGCGCCTCCGTCCCTACACTGCCCTACGCGTAAAAACGATGTCTATATCCCCGGCATCTCGCCTGTCAAAGCTTGTGCAATTCACAAACGCATCTATGTTGATAAAGTCACCGGTTACAGCCTCTGCTCTCACTGTCGGAATCTTCCTTCTAATAGTCATCAGTCATCAGTTGTCAGTCGCCAGTTACAAGAGGGTTCTGTGGCTGCCACAAATATCTCTTTAACCGATAACCGAGAACTGATATTTGAAGAGTGGCCCGCCGAGGCAGCGACATGGTTGGCAAAAAATGGGTTTGCTGTGCCAGTGCTTCCGAAGCACAACCCATTGTGTACAGGCACAATTGCGGGGTCTGCTCCGGTCATCCTGTCTCCCACAGAAGACACTGTGTACTACATACGGGATGGGGTCCCATTAGAACAGCAAAAGATACAATTGTCAGCCTCGACTTCCAACCGGACACAGCAGCTATTTTGGTTTTTGGATGGTGAACTGATTTTCAAAGGGAACGCGGGGCAGCCGCATTGGCTCACCCCTGTAAAAGGGGAACACGTACTTACCTGTGTGGATGCGGAGGGGCGTTCAGCAAGCCGCCCCCTCCGCATTTCAGTTTTTTAATCGCTATCAGCCATCAGTAAAAACGAAAGCATTACAGAACATCTCTTTCTTTGCTGACGGCTGATGGCTGATGCCTATAAATCCGACTTGAGTTTGCCCCAAGTTGTTGTCAACTTTCCAGCCGCATTCACAGCGAGGGCTTTTTCCATATTGGCTTTGACCTCCTCCGCCGTAAGTGCAACACTCCACATCTTAAATTCATCAATGACACCGTTGAAGAAATTGGCGTTGCCCTGACTCGCTCCGATACACATACCTTGGGTACCGAAATCCATACGCGCATCTCCACCGGCTTTCGCCTCAGCATCAAGTTCTCCGTTAATATACATCCATGCGATCTGTTTGCTCTGCGATCCGACAAAGTAGTACCATTCCGACTCAAACGCGTCATAAGTCGTGTGTATCGGTAATTCTACGCCTTGCGTTGCAAAATAGAAGCCGAACAAAACGCCGCCACGGTTGAACGTAATGTGAGGCCGTCCGCCACCATTCAAACGATATAGTAGATCAATACGGTTACCGCCCTCAATTTTATCGTCGGGTTTGAACCAAAACTCAATCGTCATTTCCTTGGGTTGATCAATCTTGAGCGGATCGAAGTTAACGCTTCCATTGTTAAAATGGAGTGCTTGCCCGACGACCCCCTCAACCCATTTCGCGTTTTTGATGTCGCCTGTGAAACCGTTAGGTCCAACATCGCCAGCCTTATTTCCGTCTCCTTCATCAAAAGGTAGGTAGATTAGTAAATCTTTCTCTGGATCTGCTGCATGCGCCAGCATACAACTCATTACAAACACGACTACTGCCAAAAAACAGATAAATTGTCTCATCTCTATTTTGTGTGAGGGCACCTTGGAACATACCTCTACGGATACTTTCAGGTGCAACACCGCACGCTTCCTCCAATTTTTTAAGAGTTATTAGTTTTCAGTTCCGGGTCGTCAGCTAAAGATGGATCTTGTTCAACCCAGCCATCTCTTCACTGATGACGGGAAACTATTTAATATCGGATTTTAATTCACCCCACAAAGTCGCTAATTTATCAGCAGGTTCAACGGCTGTCGGTGGGATACCCTCACCATTAATTTCAACGTATTCATAGGCGACAGTTGAATCTCTGCCCCCTAAGCCTGGGCGACCTTTATCGTACGTCTTATCCTGATTTTCAACCATGAGTTTCCCATCAATATAGGTTCTGAGGGTCTCTCCTTCGGTTTCAAAAACAATGGTATAAGCATCGCCACCTTTGTCGTCCTTTGAATCAGGACGTTTCGGACGGGGCCCACCGGTAATCTCATTTGCAGCTCCACCACTAAACATGAACAGTGAAGTCGTATGCGAGTTATAACTGATTTCCATGAAATAGAAATCTACTGCGGGTTCCTGCACTCGTGCGAACAGGTGGAAATAGGGTCCGACAATTTTCCGAGCTTTGACTTCCATCCGATAATCGGTCCAGTTATCTTCGCCGAAATAGATACCTGAATTCTGTCCACCGGCGACGGTAAGTTCAAGCATGCCATCTTTGACTTTCGCTGTTGCTTGCGGTCCGAGTTCCCAATCTGCGATCTCCTTCTCGCTATCAAACTCGTAACGAATCGCGAATGCTGGATGTATCGCTAATATGAAAGCGAAACAGACACATATACAAAAGCACTGAACGTTTAGCTGCTTCATGAGATATTCTCCTTATAGGTCTTTTAAACACGGATGTTCCCGTTCGGTTTCTCTACATCGTCCTATTAGAGTCCCCGCAACAAGTTTTAGAAATTCATAAACTGTACGAAAAGTACCATTATTTTACACAAAAATGTGTCATCTGTCAACCCTCTACTTATGTTCCACGAATAGCGGCAATAGTCAGGCAGCCCCAACCGACAATAAATGCCAATCCACCGATGGGTGTAATCGCACCGAGCCATCGAATGCCCGTGAGACTCAGCACATAAAGGCTTCCCGAAAAGATTAAGATGCCAGCGAAAAAACACCACCCCGATGTAACCGTGAGGTGGTTTTGCCATTGTGAGGCTGCCCACGCCGCAGCAATCAGTCCGAGACTGTGGTACATCTGATACCGTACCGCTACCTCAAACGTCTCAAGCATCTCCGGTGAAATTTTTGATTTCAGTGTATGCGCCCCAAACGCCCCAAAAGCAACCCCAAGCAGGCTCAAACCCGAACCGAGTGCGAAGAATAGATTTTGCATGAATATCTCCTTTTTAGTTGGCAGTCAGTCATCAGCGAAATAGCAGTCAGCCATCAGGGTCAACAGTCAGCGATAGTTGATATGCTGTGCTTTTTGAGTTTTCGCTGTGATTCATGAACTGCTTCATTATAACTTAAATCAGACATCCAATGTCAGATGTTTTTGCAGAAGGATGGCTTTAAACAAATATTTTCTTGACATTTTTGTTACATCCTGCTAAGATTTAATTTTAACGGCATAGGTCGCTCTATTCCGTAGTGGTTAACCGTAAAAGGAGAAATTTTTGGACGTATGAAACAATACAGAACCGATGAGATCCGGAACATTGCAATTATTGCACATTCAGGAGCAGGCAAGACATCACTCGTTGAAGCGATGCTTTACAACGGGGGTGCAATTGAGCGTATGGGAGCTGTTGATAGTGGAACTTCTGCAGCTGACTATGCCGCTGACGAGATAGAACGCAAAACCACTCTCAATTGTTCAGTCTGTATCGCAGAATGGGAAGGACACAAACTAAATCTGATTGATACCCCCGGCGCTGAGGATTTTTACGGGGACCTCTATAGCGTACTCCGAATTGTTGACGCGGTTGTCGTTGTCGTCGATGCGACAACCGGTGTCGAAGGGGGTACCGAAAAGGTATGGGAGGTCGCGGATAAATACGGGCTCCCGCGTCTCATCTTTATCAATAAGATGGACAAAGAGAACGCCAGTTTTGAAAACGCGCTCGCAAGCATCGAAGATATTTTAGAGACCCGAGCTGTCCCTATCCAGCTTCCGATTGGGAAAGAAGATAATTTCGCCGGTGTCGTTGATGTCATACAGATGGCAGCGTATCTACAACCCGACGGTAACAAACGCGCCGCGAAAGCAGAAATTCCGGGAGAATTGGAATCTCAGGCGGAAGAAACTCGCGAAGCACTCGTTGAAGTCGCAGCAGAAAGCGATGACGAACTGATCGAGAAGTTTTTTGAAGGCGAACTCACTGACGAAGAAATTCAGAACGGTTTACAACTCGGCATTTCTGAGAACCAGTTCGCTCCCGTCCTCTGTGGTGCGGCATTGAACAATACCGGCGTGCAACAATTGATGGATATACTCCTGAACGGATGCCCATCTCCCGTAGATGTTGGGGCAGTGAAAAGTGCTGAGAATGAAGAGGAAACCCGCGAACCCTCAGCAGATACCCCAATGTCAGCAGTTGTTTTCAAAACCATTGCTGACCCGTTTGCCGGACAACTGAGCTTTTTCCGTGTCTATTCCGGGACGCTACAAGCCGATACCCAAGTTAGCAATTCGACCCGAGGACAGATTGAACGCCTCGGCAAAACGACATTCATGAACGGTAAGGACGCGATGAGTACACCACAGGTAGAAGCAGGAGACATCGGCGCGCTTACCAAACTTGCTGCGACACAAACCGGTGATACGCTCTGTGACAGAGATGCTCCGATTCAACTCGCGGGTATTGACTTCCCGAACTCAGTGCTCTCTTACGCGATCCGCCCGACGCGTGAAGGCGACGACGAAAAGTTGATGACAGCACTCACGCGCATGTCTGAAGAGGATCCGGTATTTAGAATTGAACGGAACGAAGTTACCAAACAACTTCTCGTATCGGGGCTCGGGGACCAGCACATCACTGTCAATCGTGAGCGGATGGCAGATAAATTCGGTGTCGAGACGGCTGTCGAGCCGCCGAAGGTGCCATACCGTGAGACGATTCGCCGACGCGTCCAATCCGTTCAAGGTAGACACAAGAAACAATCCGGCGGCAGAGGGCAGTTCGGGGATGTCACAATTAATATGGCACCTCTCACACGTGGTGAAGGGTTCGAGTTTGTTAACAATATCGTCGGTGGTGCGATCCCGCGCAACTATATCCCTGCTGTCGAAAAAGGCATCCGTGAGAGAATGGGCAGAGGCTTACTTGCAGGTTTCCCGCTCGTCGATATTCAAATCGATCTCTTTGACGGCAAATACCACCCTGTTGACTCTTCAGATATGGCGTTCCAGATTGCCGGTTCAATTGCGTTTGCTGCCGCCGTTGAACAAGCCGATCCAGGCTTGCTTGAACCGATTATGAACGTTACAATCACGGTCCCGGAACAGTTTATGGGGAACATTATCGGAGACCTGAACGGACGGCGTGGACAAGTGATGGGTGTCGAACAAATGGGAAAAAAGCAGGCGATTCAGGCGAACATTCCGCTTGCAGAGATGCTCCGGTATTCGATTGATCTCAAGTCCATGACGAGTGCCCGCGGCAACTTCACGATGGAATTTTCGCACTACGAAATCGCGCCCGACGATGTTGCGCAGAAGGTCATCGCTGCCTCCAAAACGGAAGAGGACGAGTAAATTAGCGTAAGTCCACAGAAATGCGCAAAACGCGACCCCAGACAAAAGATAAACCCGCTGCCGATTTGTTTCAGCAGCGGGTTTATGTTTAAAAATTAGGACTTCCAATGTCTGCGACTAACTATCTAAATGGAAGATCGCCATCTTCAATTCGGTCATCTCTTCTATGGCGTACTTCGGTCCCTCTTTGCCCATACCGCTCTCTTTGACACCGCCGTACGGCATCAGATCCGCACGCCACTGTGTGCCCCAGTTCACCATCAGATTACCAGATTCGACCTCACGGACAAACTTCATTGCCCAATCAACATTCTGCGTGAAAATAGCGGCACTCAACCCGTAATTCGTATCGTTGGCGAGGGCAATCGCCTCGTCAATATCATTGACACGCGTCACACCAACAGCCGGTCCGAACACCTCGTCACAAGAGATTTTCATCTCCGGCTTGACATTGGCAAGGATGGCGGGTGTAACAAACTGATCCTGTTTCTCGCCACCGGTGAGGAGTTCCGCGCCGTCCGAGACAGCTTCCTGAATCCATTCGGCGACACGGGTGGCATCACCTTCGCGAATCATGGGTCCCATCCGCGTGCCTTCTGTGAGTGGGTTGCCGGTGCTGATTTGAGCAACCTCCGCTTGGAACGCATCTAAGAAATCGCCGTAGATTTTCTCGTGTGCGATGACGCGCTGCGTTGAGATACAGACCTGTCCTGCATTAGAATAACCAGACGCTGCCGCCGCACGCGCGACCTTCTCTGGATCGGCATCAGGCATAACGATGAGCGGTGAATTTGAGCCGAGTTCCATGGTGACGCGCTTCAGCCCCGCGACCTTACAAATATGTTCGCCGACATCACGGCTGCCGGTAAAGGTAATTTTTCGGACACGTCGGTCTGCACAGAGCGTGTCACCGATTTCGCCACCGGGTCCCGTTACACACTGAATCGCTTCAGGCGGCGTACCCGCCTCCAAAAAGAGTTCAACGAGTTTCAGTGCAGAGAGGGGTGTGTCCGTCGCGGGCTTGATGATAATTGCGTTGCCGCCAGCGATTGCGGGCCCCGCTTTGTGACAGACAAGGTGCAGTGGAAAGTTGAACGGACTAATACCAGCAACAATCCCGCACGGTACACGCACTGTAAAACCGAGTTTGTTCTTGACACCGGGCGCGCCTTCAAGTGGAATCGTTTCACCGGTTAAGCGCTTTGCTTCCTCTGCAGAGAGTGCAATAATTTCAGAAGCGCGTGTGGATTCAACCGTTGCCTCAGCTAAGATTTTTCCTTCCTCGCGGGTAATCACTTCGGCAAGTTCGCCTGCGCGTTCCACCATCAAATCCGCCACCTTCCGCAAAATTTCATAGCGTTCATAGCCGGTCAGACCTGCCATGATCTTTGCACCGCGTTCTGCGGTCTGAATAGCGGTTTCAACGTCGTTTGCATCTCCTCTCGGGACGGTATCAACAACTGAACCGTCAAAAGGGCTCAGTACGTCAATCTTGTCGGATTTGTCAATCCATTCTCCACCTACGTGCATTTGCATAATGCGTTTCTCTCCATTTCTACTTTGGCACATGGTGTGTAAGGCATCCACAAGAACTGTCCTCACAGCACACGGATGTACCTGTTTCTTATTTTTTTGTTTTCAGTAGTGCCCAAGTTGTCGTCGCTTTTCCAGCTGCATCAACAGCAGCATAAACGGCTAACCCGCTATCCATAACATCATTGAGTTCGTCTTCAGAGAGTGCTTCCGTGAAGAACCCGACTTCGTCAAAAAGCCCAGTTGCTGCAACGTTGCCAGGCCGCGCGCCAATCCAGATCGGCGATTCACTCGTATCCAATGTGCCACCGCTCGGTTTCTCGCCATCTACTTTTCCATCAACGTACATCTGAACGTTTTTGCCGTCATAGATTTTAGCGATGTGATGCCACTTACCATCAGCAATAATAGTTTTACCGTCAATACGCCCGACGTTTCCCTTGACGTGCCACATAAACACCGGATAGTCGTCAGTGTGAATCCATATATCGAGATGGCGTACATTTTCTGGTTCGGGCCAGACATCCCCGTTCCGCCAGACAACATATTGCCACGAAGCGTTTTCCAACTTCACCCATGCGACAAACGAGTAAGGATCAGAATTAAAAACGTCGTCGTGATCAACACGGACGTAGCTATCACCTTTACCTGCGAATTTCAATGCGCCGCCGAACTTGCCGTCTTTTACCCACTCAAGGCTACCCTTGATTTCACCGTCGTGTCCGCTGACGATATCTTTGACGACCTTCCCACCGTTATCCTCAAAGAGCCAAGCACTCGCTAAACCGAGTTTCGCAGCGTGTGCATTAAAATCGAACCCCATCATGAGGATTAATAAACTCAAAATGACTATGAAAGCCTGCGTTTGGTAAACAGAAATTACTTTTTTCATTTCATCCTCCTTAGACGCGGCAATTGTCAAGTGCGTCTTCATTCAACTCAACCCCTAATCCGGGTTTATCTGGAACAGTCGCGTATCCATCAACAAGCGGGATCGTGGATGGCGTGACGAGATCAAAAGCACGCAAGGCATTAAGCGTCATCGATGGCATCGTAGCATTCGGCATCACCGCGGCAAGATGCATGACATAGGCGGTTGTGATACCGAGCCCGACAATCTGTATCCAGACGGGGAGATGTGCAGCGTTTGAGATAGTCGCTTCGCGTTTAGCATTTGCAGCGCGTGAGTCAGGATAGGCAATAATAAATGAGTCGTTCATCTTTGCGCGAACCGCTTCAATCGGATCCGGATTCCCGAAGTGAATTGTTATCGGCATATCCGTGTGGCGTTTAATTTCCTGATAGCCTTCAATATCCGCTTGTGGAATCGGCGTTTCAAAGGATTCTATATTGTAATCTTGAAGGTGGCGCACAACCTCAAGGGTGCGTTCCGGGGTTTCAAACGAGTCATTTGCATCAACGCGAAGCTGATAATCATCCGGTACAACCGAGGCAATTGCCTCGACCTGTTCAAGGACCTCAAACCACGGACGTGCTTTGATCTTGTGGAGCCGATAGCCGAGCGCGTAAGCGTGTTTCGCTTCAGCCGCCCACTCTTCTGGGGTCATGTCAATCGACCAATAACCGAAGGACGTTTTATCGTGAACCTTTTCCCCTAAAAGTTGATGCACTGGAACACCGAGTGCCTTGCCCATGATATCGTAAAAGGCTTGCTGAAGCGGTGTCGGTGCCCAACCGTTCATAAACTCAAACGGATTCCTACCGATATAGCGTTGAACGACTTCATCCGACTGATGCGAACCATCGCCAATACCGATGAGTCCAACATCCGTATGGACTTTGTAGACGTAGTCAATCTGGTAAAGATTACGGCGCGTCATCAGTTCGTAGATGCCTTCATGATACGGCACTCTCACTTTGATTACGTCGATATGCGTAATTTTCATAAGTACCCCCGCGGAATAGCTTTCAGTTTTCAGTTTTCAGTTAAAGAGGGAGACATAATTCAGTCAACTTTCTTTCTTAACTGACAACCGAAAGATTTTTTGAAAAAAAATCGTACTGAAAACTGATAATTAATCACCACTCTCCTGAGTTATTCATCGCGTCGGATCCAACTGACAACATCCTCAGCCTCGCCTGTGCCGCCTTCAACACCATCACTTCCGAACGAGATGAGATCGTATCCGTACCGGTCGTGTATGCCGGGACGGATATAGATATAAGGGTTTCCCCACGGATCTTTTGTAATTGGGATCTGGATGTAGGGTTCCAGCCAGTTTATAGGGATCGGCGGTGCCTCAGGTTTCTCCCAAAGTGCCTTCAAGCCTTGTTCGGTTGACGGATAATCGCCGTTATCTTTGGCATATCTATCAAGAGCGATGCCGAGCGTTTCAATGTCTGCGTCGGCTTGTGCTTGTAGGGCACGTCCTGCTTGTCCGAGCAACCGGGGTGCGAAAAGCACAGCGGCAATAATCCCAAGGACGACAACGACACCTAAAATTTGTATTGATGTTAATCCTGCTTGTTTAGAATCAATTGGTTTCACACATTTTCCTCCGCAATCCGCGTATGTACACCTAAAAGATGAAGTCAAAAATTCTTGTAGCTGCCGATAGCTGAACACTCTCACTGCGAGGCAAACTGACAATTGCTTTTTTAATTTATCACATTTCCCAAGTTGTGTCAATTTAAAAAATCGCTTGACACACCGTACTACGCGCCCTATAATAATCTACTACAAATGGGATATCCTACCACAACGGAAAGGATATGACACTTGAACCGCGGTAAATAGTAATCAATTAGAAAAAAGAATTGTAAGGCAAATCCTAAACCTATAAAACAAGTGGAGGAATCTGGGATGGCGAAAACGGTATGCATTGTTGGGACAATGGACACGAAAGGGATAGAATTCGCATTCATTAAAACGCAAATAGAATCAGCCGGGGTTTCAACGTGTGTTATTAATACAGGTATATTGGGAGAACCGCAATTAACACCGGACATCTCCGCCGATGAAGTCGCACAAGCAGGTGGTTCATCGTTACAAGCACTACGAGACGAAGGCGACCGAGGGAATAGCGTCACCGTAATGGCGCAGGGTGCCGCAGCACTCGTTGCGGAGAAACACTCCGCAGGCGAGATTGACGGGATCATCTCCCTCGGTGGCTCCGCAGGTACGACCATCGGCACAACGGCGATGCAGGCAGTCCCAGTGGGTGTTCCGAAAATTATGGTATCGACATTGGCATCCGGTGATACGAGTCCTTATGTACAATCAAAAGATATTTGTATGATGTACTCTGTCGTAGACATCGCTGGCATTAACCGTTTGTCCCGACAAATTCTCGCCAACGCAGCGGGGGCAATCGTCGGGATGGTGAAGGCAGAAGCACCCGCAGCAGCGACAGCGGACAAACCCTTAATCGCAGCGACGATGTTCGGTGTGACAACCCCATGCGTTACAAAAGCGAGAGAAATCCTTGAAGCCGCTGGCTATGAAGTGCTTGTGTTTCACGCAACTGGCACGGGTGGTCAAGCGATGGAAGACCTCGTCAAAGGTGGTTTCCTTGCTGGCGTGTTAGATGCAACGACGACTGAACTCGCTGACGAATTGGTAGGCGGAATTCTAAGTGCTGGACCTGACCGGTTGGAAGCCGCAGGTCAATCGGGACTACCACAAGTTGTCGCGCCCGGCGCATTGGATATGGTGAACTTCGGTCCACCGGACACTGTGCCAGAGAAATTTAGCGACAGGCTATTCTATCAGCACAATCCGACAGTAACATTGATGCGAACAACCGCCGAAGAGACCGCTGAACTCGGCCGTACCATGGCACGCAAACTCAGCGAAGCGCAGGGACCCACCACGGTTATCATTCCGACACAAGGTGTATCGGCAATTGATAAGACAGGACAACCCTTCGATTCACCTGAAGCGCGAGCTGCATGGATCGACAATTTGAAAGCACACATCGGCGACACTGTTACAGTTATTGAGATGGACGCTCACATTAACGACGACGCGTTTGCAACAAAACTTGCAGAAACATTATTGAACAGCATACATTAAAGAGGGCAGAAATGGCACGCACTTACAGAACACTCACGGAATCAGATGTTAATCACTTCATTGAGAAAGGACATATTGTCCTACAAGACTGCTTCCCACGCGAATTGGCGGAAGAGTGGCAGGCGTTCGCTTTTAAACGGCTCGGTTATGATCCTGACGACCCAAGGACGTGGGAGCAACCGCGTATTCATCTGCCTTCAATGCATCGCGTGCCGATTCAGGACATCGCGCCGAGGGCATGGGATGCTATCTGTGATCTTGTCGGTGGTGAAGACAGGGTTATCAATCTCTGGGATAACGCAAAACCGACATGGGGCGATGGCTTTATTATCAACTTCGCGTTAGGCGCGGACACACCGTGGCAACCGCCTTCGCCAGAGGTGAGCGGTTGGCATAAAGATGGCGATTTCTTCCGCCATTTTCTGGATAGCCCAGAACAGGGACTGCTCACTATCGTTGTCTGGTCGGATATTTACCCACAGAGCGGCGGTACATTTGTGGCGTGCGATTCTGTGCAGCATGTTGCACAGTGGTTATACGAACACCCAGAGGGGTTGTTACCGAGCAGCGGTTTTGGCAAACTTATTGGGAAGTGCAAGAATTTTGTAGAAATTACGGGAAATGCCGGGGATGTTGTGCTGCTGCACCCGTTCATCTTACACGCCGCGTCACAGAATCCGTCTGGTCGCGCTCGTTTTATTACGAATCCGCCCGTCGGTCTCGCGGAACCGATGAATTTCAATCGTGAAAACCCGGACGATTTCTCGCCGGTGGAATTAGCGGTATTAGATGGATTGGGGAAAGACCGTTTGGATTTCAAGCCGACAGCATCGCGGGAACGTTTAGTGCCAGAGCGCGTTCAGCGTCAGAAGAAAATGCTTGAGGAACAGAAGAAGCGACTCGCGATGGGAGAGTAGGCAAGGTTAGAAACCTCGCCAGCAAAATGCGTGGTGCGGTTCCAAACCGCACCTACCACTTTTGGTGGATGGACTCACTCAAATTGTTGTCGACTCTGATGGCATGCCTTGCCTTTGCCCCGAATAATACTTGCCTGATACCATGTATCCACCGCACGACAGATAGTGTGACTCTCACCGAGGTGTTGTCGCATCTCGGATTCTGTAAACCAATCGTAGCCATCGTTTGCGAGGGCATCAAGGTCAAGATTCTCATCGGAAAAACCGTAGACCCGACAGATACTGTCTTCCGCCTCAACATCTTCAATGTAGGACATCCACGACACTTCCAAATCAAGTTGCGTCTTAGCGAGTTCTTGCATCGAACCAATGCGTGCGCCGACATCCCAACCGACGAGTTTCTCCTCTTCCCAACCTTCACCCCCGGGCAATTCCCACTCCCCGTTACGATGCAGTAAAAACTTTGATTCCTGACTTGATGTATCCTCAATGAGGAGACGTGTCGTCGTAATCGGTTTGTCGAAACAGACGGGTATAAGACGTTTGCCATCGTCGCTTAAGGCATTCCAAGCGGCGGGGTTGTAAGGGTAATATCCCGCTGCGGGGGGCGCGTTCACTGCACAGTATTTATTAAAAATACCGCATCGGTCTTCAGTTGTGGTTCCCGCAGGTGCTTTGTGCCAGACATGCTCGTTGACAACCAGCAAGTCGCCTGCCTTGAGTTCGGGATCAATGAAAGGTGCCAACTGTTCGGCATCGGGACGGGTGAGGTCCAAGATATGTGCATCTTTGTGAATCACCTGCGTCAGTTTGTGCGATTTGGGGGACACGAGGAAGGGACCATACGCCGCATCGAAATCGGTCAGCGGAATAATCGCAAACACCCAATTCATTGATGAACCGACAGGTCGCCAGCGTTTGTAGTCGCAATGTGCACCAGCCCCCTTATCGCCATGTGTCCGTAGATAGGCTACGTAGGCAGTGAGATGTGCGGGTTGACCGAGTACAGATTCCACAGTCCCAACCACCGTCGGGTGTTCAACAATAGCAGTCAATCCGGGTTCAGCGAGCCGGTTGCCGCTGACGGTATATTTCGCCGGTTGCGGATACTTAAGGGTCGATGGATAAGCATCGCGTTTCACCTCTTGCTGAACGACGCGCCGAAGTTCATCCACTTCTTTCGCGGATAAGACATTGCGCACAATTAGATAGCCGTCTTCATGGTAGTCTGCAATCTGTTGCTCACTGAACGATCGTGTTATCGCCATAGTCATAATATCAACTCCTTTTAAGGCTAACAGCACAATTCACTGTTCGTTCGGATGGGAAACAAATCACTTTACTTTAATGACAACGAGTGTTATATCATCTGCTTGCGGTTCTCCATCCGCCCATAACGTGCTTACTTTGAAAATACAGTCGATAATTGTTTTCGGGGATTGATCTGCCACCTCTTCAAACGCTGCTTTTGTTCTTGGATAGTCTAACATTTCGTTTTCAGGGTTCAACATCTCCGGTAACCCATCACTCATGAGCAAAACAGTATCACCGCTCTGGAGATCAAACGATGCTTCTTCTCGCTCGGCACCGATAAACCCGCCCAACGGCATCCCTTCAAGGAGTATCTCCTCAACAAGGCTTTCGTCTGCCCGGTAGATGAGTGGCGGCGGCATGCCTGCTCCTGTAAGTTTCAGGGTGTTGTGGTTGAATGTGACGAGTGTCATCGCCATGTACAACCGCTTTAGATTCATGCTCCTAATACCCTGCGAAATACGCTCAAGGGTTTCCAAGTTGTTGGCACCCGGTGCCGATGTCTTGAAAAGGCTCTTGACAGCAGAAACGACAAGTCCAGCGTTCATTCCGTGTCCTGTAGCATCTCCAACTGCAATGGTGAGTTGATCGTCCTCCGTAAGATTGTAGTCATAATAGTCGCCACCGACCTCTGTTGCAGGTCGCATCTCAAAGGCGACATCAAGATTCGGAAGTTGAGGGGCGGTCTGCGGTAGCATTGACATTTGAAGTTCACGCGCTGCTTCCAATTCCTCCGTTTTTCGGGTGTTCTCAAGTGCTTCCGTCTCAAGTTTTCGGTGGATCCGTGAGAAATCGCGAGCAAGATACACCGACATTGAGAAAAGTGGCGCGAGGGTAATAGCGAGGGTGCTAAATTGCCAGTTTATGTTTATATTTTCAAATCCTGTATATGAAACGAAAAAAGCGAACACGGTGGGGAGGATAATAGGCATGAGCGAGCCGAGCCCAAAAATCCACGCGCCATCTTTTTTCTTGAAAATTGCAACGATAATCACCCGTGCCATCTCTAAAAATGTGAGGCTCGCAAACAGAACGCAGCACATAAAGGCTAATCCGATATTGAACGACGACGCAAAGACAACGCCTGATGCCTCAATCGTTGAGTGAAATTCACCATCGCCGAAGAGTGGAAAGCCTGTCCTGAGGCTAAGCAGACAAAAGCAAAGTATCAAAATCCAGCCAGCGAGAAAGAACCAGAACAGTTTCGGCAGCTTCGGATAAAAGATTGTGTAGAGAAATAACATTCCCGACAAAAACATTAGTACATATACACACACAAGCAGACGCAGCAAATACAAAGTTTCTGTCACACTTGTTGTTACCAGGAAAAATTGGCAGATCAGAAAAACAAAAAAACCGATACTTCCCGCGGAAAGTGCGAAATAAAGATTTTCTCGCGCACGTGGGTAAAAGAAAAATAGCAACAGGTGCTGCAGCATCATGAAAATCAAAATCGCTGTCCACACCATCTGCAAAGTAGTGCCGCTGCGAATGGTGTTGACGCGGCCTTTAATGCCCGAATTCAAGGGGCCGATCCCAAGCACGAATCCTAGCACAGGTGTTAACTGATCGGAAGAGAAGTTGGAATACCGAACGGCGATAAGATGATCAGTTTCGCCCGAAAACGAAATGACCTGCGGGTTTCGCTCCCAATAAGGTTCTTCCTCTTCTTTCCTGTCTCCGACTTTACCGAAGGCATAAATCAACTCCCCATCAAGATAGATTTCAGAAGCACCCGCTTGATACATCACCTGAAGTGCCAACGGCGTATGCCAGAGCCGTTCATCAGTGACAGAGAGGTGAAGCCTGAACCAACCGATCCCTTCCCAACCACTTCTCGGTATTTTATTTAGAAATAACCATGTACTCTCGGTGGATTCCCACTCAGTATCGTCAAAAGCTGGATTTGCCCATTCCTGATCATCGCCTGGGTGATATTTCCAATTTACGAGCAAAGCACCACCTTTCTCTATATCCTCCAACGTCAGGACGCGTATGCCGGTGACCGGTACAGGGTCACTATCTTGCGCGGATGCCTGGCAGATGAATCCGAATGCTGTTAAAATGAGATAGGATATTAGCATTAATCTGTGTTTCATTTTAAAAACCGTAAGTTCTCAAGATCGGGTGTTTTATAACGGATGCGACTTGTGTCCAAGCTTCTTGGCTATTTTCACGCGAAAGGTCTGGGATAAACCCGAAATCAAGATAGAGTTTGATCGCAGGAATTCGTCCGGTTGACGTACCAAGGAAACAGCGTTCATGGGATTGTTTTAGGCGCGTCATCGCTACAGACATCATCGGCTTGGAAAGCCCGCGTCCCTGATAGTCGGGATGAATTACGACCCAGTGGATCTGTCCCCATACTTCTCCATCTATATCTTGCCACCACGCTGTGATTGTGCCGATTTCCTCACCTGTGTCCGTGGTGAGATAAAAACTTCTATCCTCCAACACTGAAAGATAGCGTCCAAACTCGCGATCAAAGAGCCCATCGTCAATGTCAATGTAGGGTTCCGCCGCTTTTAGAATCCGCGTCCAGATATGCCCTTCATTGGGACGATAATTGCGGATGGCAAAGCCTTTTGGAATAGGATATTGTGGGATATTTTCCATATTTTCACGGATCATTCTGACGCTATAATTTTTCATAAGTGCGTATGGATTCGCGGAAGACTATATTTTTAAAACTTATTTCTCGTATAAGTTAATATAGCAAACCTACATAGAGATGGCAAGGATATTTTGATAGTTTTCAGTTGTCAGTAGGAGAGATTAGAAACCCTGCCAGTGAAGGCGGGATAGATGGAACAGAATTCGGTTGCTTTTTGGCGGGATTGTGTGGTATCATTTACCTATTATGGAAAAATCACCTACCGTCATTCCAATTTACACAATAGGCTATGGAAGCCGATCAATAATGGAACTCATTGAAGTGCTACACCAGCATGAGATCGCCTACCTCATTGATGTCCGATCGGCACCCTATTCGCGCTATAAACCGGAATTCTCTAAAGCCGCACTCGCGAATGAACTCGAACGGCACAGTATCCGCTATGTGTTCATGGGAGATTCACTTGGTGGCAGACCTGACGACGAAACGTGTTACGTCAACGGGAAAGTTGACTATGAAAAGGTCAAAGCCACGGAGTTTTATCAGCGCGGGATTGAACGCTTGCATACCGCTTTCACGCAGCAACAGAGCGTTGTCCTAATGTGTAGTGAGGGAAAACCGGAGGAATGCCACCGCTGCAAATTGATTGGTGCGACACTCACAACCCAGAATATTCCGGTCATTCATATCGACGAAAACGGTGAGCAAATGCCCCAAGAAAAAGTCATTGATCGCCTGACGGGTGGGCAACTGTCGATGTTTGGTGAGGAGACATTTCACTCTCGGAAAAAATACTCCTAACTTGATCCACTATGAAAAAAATTAAAATTGTCACCATCGGTGTATACGGCTTTGACGAAGCAGGTTTTTTTAATGCGCTATGCAAAGCAGGGGTTGATACGTTCTGCGATATTCGTAACCGACGCGGTGTACGTGGCGCAACCTACGCATTCGCCAATAGCAAGCGGTTGCAAGCACGTCTTGCAGAACTTGGCATCCGATACATCTATCGTAAAGACCTTGGACCGACGAAAGTCGTTCGAGAAAAACAGGCAGTAGCGGATAAAGCCACAAAAACGGCTAAACGCAAACGCACTGAACTTGGAGAGGCGTTCATTGAAGCCTACCACACTGAATGTCTTGATGCGTTTGACCCACAAAGTCTGCTTGACGCATTGGCATCGGACGCGAAAATGATAGCACTTTTTTGCGTAGAAACAGCACCGGAGGCGTGCCACCGTTCCTTGGTAGCCGATAAACTGGCGAAAACATTCAATTGGGAGGTTGAAGACATTTTACCGTGAGAGTCTTAATTGTTGCGAAAACCCGAATGGGCGCGGGCGCATGCATCGGCGCGATTACAGAGACAGGAGAAAGCGTGCGGCTCATTCCATTTAACGCTGATCCCCATGATGGCGCGAATCGTGAATACGAGGTCGGTGATATTTGGGAGATAACCGCTGACCCTGAAACTTCACTGATTCCACCGCATAACGAAAACATTGTTGTTCATAAAAAATCGCGCCTTCACACCGCAAAAGACACGAAAGATTTGGTGAGTGCCATTGAACTTTTGATGCCTCCGAAAACAGGACACCCGCAAAAACTCTATGAGGGTTTACTGAGAACCACGGAGAACGGTTCCTTATATGTCCCTCCTGGAGATGATGTACCATCATACAGTACTACGTTTTGGAGAACCGACAAGCCGCTTGTTCTTGATAGAGACTTGCGAAAACTACGCTATCGTTATCCTACTGAAAATGACGGTTATACGCTCACTTTCGTCGGTTTTCAAAGACCACTTGAAACAATCCCTGCTGGGACACTCCTGCGCGTGTCATTGGCACATTGGTGGAGACCAAGAAACGCACCAAACGTAGAAGAGCGCTGTTACGTGCAACTTTCAGGCTGGTTTCTTGAAGAAGTAATACAAGAAGAAGCAATATCTTTACCCGAGCGAAGACAGCCACCACCACAAATGGAAACACCATCTTTAGAGATTCTCAGGAACGTTTTCGGGCATGATCAATTTCTGCCATTTCAGGAAGAGATCATTGAACGGATTCGTAAAGGCGAAAATACTTTGGCTGTTTTACCAACAGGGGGTGGAAAATCACTTTGTTACCAATTGCCAGCGTGTATCTTTAATGGATTGACTGTTGTCGTTTCACCATTGATTGCTCTCATGCAAGACCAAGTGATGCAGTTAGAACAAAGGGGGATCCGGGCTGCCTTCCTCAATCACATGGTTGAGGAAGCAGATTATATTGCTACAATGCAAGCAGTTAGGAACGGTGATATCAAGTTGCTTTATATTGCTCCTGAAACGCTTGTCCAACGCCCTGAAATCCATGTAATGCTTTATGACTCAAATGTTGCGTGCCTCGCCATTGATGAAGCCCACTGTGTTTCACAGTGGGGACACGATTTTCGTCCCACTTATCGTGAACTTGGCTGGGTTCGTGAGCAATTCCCAAATGCTGTTTGTATTGCCACAACTGCCACCGCGACTCCACGAGTCCAAGAGGATATTAAACAATCCCTCAACATCCCAGCAGAAAATCAATTCATTGATAGTTTTAATCGCGAAAATCTCTCTATCTCCATTGAACCCCGATTTGAGTTGCTTGGGCAGACATTGGCATTCCTGAAAAAACACACTAACGAATCAGGTATCATCTATTGTCAAAGAAGGAAACATGTGAACTGGCTGTGTGAGAAATTAGTCGAGCACGGAATTTCGGCACTTCCGTATCATGCAGGTTTGGATCCTGAAATTCGCAGGCAAAGTCAAACTGATTTTATGAATGGTGATACACGCGTGATAGTCGCTACAATTGCCTTCGGAATGGGTATTGATAAGCCAGATGTTCGGTTTGTTTTACAGGCGTGGCTGCCAAAGGATCTGGAATCTTATTATCAGGAAATCGGCCGTTCTGGCCGGGATGGAGAACGTGCAGAGTGTCTCCTGTTGTTCAGTCCGGATGATGAAGATACTATTAATAACGAATTCATTGATGATGGACATCCATCGCAACGTGAAGGACGGATTGAAGCTTTGCAAAAACTGATCGCGTGGGCAACTTCAGAAGAATGCCGCCGCAAAGCGTTATTGGATTATTTTGGGGAACAATACGAAAACGAAAATTGCGGGATGTGTGACAACTGTCGTAAAGCGGAGATAGAATCGGTAGATCTGACAACGCTTGCGCAAAAATTCTTATCTTGTATTCTTCGGGTGGAACAGAGTCAGACAGACATGATTTTCGGCAATTCCTATTTCATTGGCAACTTGAGAAATGAAAACTCACGTATTCCCATTTGCCTTCCCGCTGCTGCCTTGTATATGATTGACATCTTACGCGGTGAACGAACAGAGCAAATTATTGGAAATGGCCATGACACACTTTCTACTTGGAATATTGGAGCGGTCTACAATAAAGCACAATGGTCCTATCTGGCACTTCAATTTCTCCAAAACAAACTTTATGAATTGGATGCAGCAGACGGTAGCATTCGTTTGACAGATAAGGGACAAGCAATCAATACAAGAATAGTCGATCTTGATGCACGGTTATGGGGATTCCCAGTGGATTCGGTAGATATAGACTGGGAAAATAGCATTACTATAATACTGAATAGTGATGATTTTCCTTTTGAAAGGCAGTACGATTACGATCAGTTGCTTTATGACCGGTTGCTCGAACAGCGCAGAAGGATAGCAGATGCAGAACAGATAAGGACAGCACAGGTTTTACCGATTAATTCAGTGAGAGAGATGGCAGCGACACTACCGCGATCTGAGGAAGAATTTCGGCAAATCCGTGGTATAGGAGAAGTGAGGATGCAATACGTCAATGATTTTTTATCAATTATCCGCGCGTATTGTGAAGAACACAACGTAGATTCAATAGAGAGCGAAACTGTAGAACTGAATACATTTGAATCAGCACCGGAACATACGATAGATTCAGCAGAGGTCGAAACCCAAGAACCGAACGCTTCTGAATCGGTATCAGCAGAATCGGATATCTACTCTCCAGAACTTTTTGAACAACTTCGCGAGAAACGCAAAACTGTGGCAAATGAAGAAGGGGTTCCAACATTTTGTGTCTTTAACGATAGATCACTAAGAGAAATGGCAACTTATTTCCCACAAACCGAAGAGGCATTCCTGCGAATTTACGGTGTCGGTCCCGTGAGAGTGGAAAAATACGCAGACGATTTTTTGCCAATTATCCGGGACTATTGCAAGGAACACGGTATTGATTGAAGGCTCTTTTTACTGCATCCGAGTAGTATTTGGAAACTTTGAAGGTGGTTCCTGCATCACAGGAATGACGTAACTCCGAATCGTCAAACCGTCTATCGTTTCCATCTCTACTCGCGGCTCCGGGTCCTGCCGATGGTCAAAGACAATGTAGTACCCCTCCGTCACACCTTCAGCTCTGAGATACACAGCAAGCTGCCTTTTACCGGCTTGATAGCGACTGTCGCCTCTCCAAATTTTTGTTTCTACGATATATTTCTGCTGGTTATGGGTAATAATGATATCCATTCTGCCGCGACCGGTTTGTACCTCAATGTGCATGAAACCACCGATGCTCTTAACAAACTGGTCAAGATATGCAAGCAGAAGATGTCTGCCAACCGATTCTTGTGGCGTATCCGGGACTTGCAGAATTTTGAACCCCGCGCGGGCAATGAAATCTCGGAAATTATCAAGCAACGCCCCCATATCAATCTGTTCTGTAGGTGTAATATAATTGAGAAATTCTTCATCGGCACCTCCAGGAAGGTACTGATGCTCTAATCCATTCACCGTTGGTTTAAAGGTTCTCATGATGCGATAAAGATAAATTGGATTGAGAATCTCACACATACCATCACGGGCTCTTTTGATGACACCATACATGGCAAGTTCATTGATGATGTCATCGTCCATATTGAAATCTACGCCTTCATCTCGCGCCATAATCCGCATCAGAACACTTTCAAAGCGCGGATTTTTGCGGATATTGGTTGTTAGATGCTCAATGTTGGTGTTCCGTTCATGTAACAGCTGTGCGTGTGCTTTTGAAAAGTGTGCCATGGTAATCGGTTCACTTTTCGGAATGTCCAACTCTTCGGTAAGAATCTGTGCAAATCGGTTGACAAGAACAGGTTGACCAGCAGTCTGCTTATGGATAGCTGCTATAACTTCTGGGACAAAAGCTTGTCCGATTTCGTCCGTATATTGCCCAAGCAGCTCGTGTACCTGTTCGAGCGTAAAGTTGGGCAGATGGAACTCGTCTTGGATATTGAAGGGGGAAATAGATCGGTCATAGTTGAGCTGCGCAATACTTTTGACCCCGATGATGCCAACGCTGTGTGGACACCGAGGCTTACCAGCAATATAGATATGACGGAGCGTATGAAGAAAATCACTCAGTGCAACCTGCGGGACACCATCAAACTCGTCAATGACGAGAACTACCTGCTGACCATCATATTCAGCGTCCAGAAAACGTGCAAACTGTTTAAAAAATCTCATCATCGAAAGATGATCGGTTAAGGTTGTTCCTTCCAAAAATCCGCGTAAAGCTTCAGAGGGGACACATCCACGTCCTTGGAAAACGGCTTCTATATCTTCGCGCATCTGTTCATAGAGATGACCATAGAAAGTAGCCAAGTCAAGATTTTTATAAACATCAAAGTTCAGTTGAATCGGAAAATAGTCTATAGTCTGCTCAACTGACGCTGAATCCGCGACAAGTGCTGCTACGGCATCTTGGAAGAAGGTAGTTTTCCCTGTTTGACGTGGTGCGAACAAGACGATATATTTACCTTCTTTAACACGTTTGATGTAATCGGCAATTTCTTCGGAACGTGAAACAACGAAGTGCTCTTGAGGATTGACAGGACCTTGCGTGCCAAAATGTCTCATTTTCCCCTCCTGTCCGTGAAGTGTATCAACGAAATATTGTACTATATCTGGCTGATGAAATCAACAGGGAATCCAGTTTCAGTATCCGATAACCAATAACCGCGATCTGCTACATATCCCCAATTTTCTCTAACACGTGCGCGACAATATCCGGTGTCGAGTTTCGATCCACCCACTCAATACGGGTATCCTTACGGAACCACGTTAACTGTCGTTTGGCGAAGCGCCGGGTGTTCTGCTTCAACTGCTCGACCGCTTCCAGATATGTACATTCTCCATCAATATACGCGATCAATTCTTTGTAACCAAAACTTCGGAGTGCGACAGTATCACGCGCATAACCCGCTGCTAACAGAGATTCCACTTCGGCAATCAATCCATTCGCAAGCATCACGTCCACGCGTTTTTCGATACGCTGGTAGAGCAGGGCACGCGGCATTGTCAAGCAGAAGGCGATAAATGGATACCGTTGGCTCCCTTGATGCCATTGTCGCTGGTGTTCGGACATAGGAATTCCTGTCAATTCATAAACTTCCAAAGCACGGATAACACGGACGAGGTTATTCGGATGAATACGATCAGCAGACGCTGGATCGCAGGCGCGAAGGCGTTCGTGGAGGACATCAACCCCGCGTTGTGCTGCCTCTTGCGCAAGTCGTTCTCGAAGGGCAATATCAGCATCGGGTCCTTCAAACAACCCATCAACAATCGCTCGAAAGTAGAGACCTGCACCGCCGACGAGCAGCACCTGTTTGCCTCTGTTTTGGATGTCGGCGATCACTGTGTCCGCAAGGAATTGATAATCGGCGACAGAAAAGGGTTGGGAAATATCCACGCAGTCTATAAGGTGATGTCGTGCTGCTTGCTGTTCTTCGGCGGTAGGCTTGGCGGTACCGATGTCCATCTGTCGATAGATTTGTCGAGAATCGACGGAGACAATTTCGGCATTGAGGCGTTGTGCAAGTTGAATCGCTATCTCTGTTTTGCCGACTGCTGTGGGACCGAGGAGGCAGAGAAGTCTTAAAGTCATTTATTCAATGTTATCGCTTTAATCCTGACAACCGGATTCAGCCAATCCAGGAAACCAGCGCGTAAAGAGTGCTACCGCCTTGGGATCCTGGCGGTGTGGCGCGAATACATATTTGCCTCTGCTTCTCTCTGAATAAGAGAGCACATAGATACCATAGGCATTGTACCCAATAGCGACAACACCAGCTGCATTTCCACCAATAGCGATAATGCCAACCGCGTTTCCACCGATGGCAACAATCCCACAAGCGTTCATACCGAAAGCAAACACCCCAATTACATTTAGACCAACACCGAAAGCAAACACCCCAATTACATTTAGACCAACACCGATAATGCCGAAGAGAAGTATGCCCATGGCGAATATACCATAACTTATCGTTCTACCATCAAACATCGCGCCTGCGTCCATAAACAGGGAGACGAGCCACTGTGAGAATCCCCAATTGGGTATAATAAGGCAGACAGTAACGATAGTCACGAGGCTGATTAAAATTGTATAAACAACACCCCATCTTACCAGATACGGTTTGAACGCTTTTTTGAAGTTTTCGGGTGTAAAGGTTTCTGGCATTCTGTAATCCTCCATAATCCAGTGCTGAGGCAAGGGAATTCCGTACTACATAATGTTGGTGTCTACAATCCAACCACCGCCAAGGACATATTCACCATCATAAAAGACGGTGGCTTGACCGGGCGTAATTGCGCGGCGCGGTTCGTCAAATTTCACGACCGCCTCGGTATCGCTGATAGGAGTGATCGTCGCGGGACCGCCATCGTCACGGGATCGGATTTTGACGTGTGCGCGGATCGGTTCTGTCAATTTCTCAATGGCGATGAGGTTGATGCGTTCAACGTGCATCGTATCCTCAAGGAGGGCATCCGATTCACCAACAACAACAGTATTCTCTGCTGCATTGAGCTGCGTTACATAGAGCGGTTTGCCGACTGCAATACCTAACCCTCGCCGCTGTCCGACGGTATAAAACGCGACACCGTCATGCTTACCGAGGACATTGCCTTCACCATCCACAATATCGCCGCCCTCAATTTTCTCAGGGACTCTATCTTGGAGGAAACGTCTATAATTAGTATCAGCGACGAAGCAGAGTTCTTGGCTCTCAATTTTTTCAGCGGTACGCAATTCGTACTTTCTGGCAAGGTCTCGTACTTCAGCTTTCGTGTATTCACCGAGCGGCATCATCGCACATCGCAATTGTTCCTGTGTCAGCGCAGCGAGGAAATAGGACTGATCCTTGCTGACATCAAGTGCTTTGCGTAAAAGGTAGCGTCCCGTTTCTGGATCTTGCTCAACGCGAGCATAATGTCCAGTCGCAATGGCATCGCACTCTAATGTTTTGGCAAGGTCAAGAAGCCTACCAAACTTGAGTTCTCGGTTACACACCATACAAGGGCTCGGTGTTCTGCCGACGAGGTATTCTGCCACAAAGTAGTCGATAATCTGTTCACTGAAAGCGTCCTCGTAGTTCACGCCGTAGAAAGGGATGTCAAGTTGAGTGGCGACGCGGCGTGCATCCTCAATGCCTTCAAGGGAGCAGCAGTTCGGACGCTCCGGGTCTACTTCAATCGTATCAGGCGCGCCGAGGCGCATGGTGATGCCCGTGACATCATAGCCTGCGTCAACCATCATGGCAGCAGTGACGGAGCTGTCTACGCCTCCGCTCATTGCGACGAGAATTTTTTTCATAGGACTACCCAGTGCGTTAAAAGTATGGCGTAAAGGATCGCGAATCGCGAGCACAGCTTGCTCCTACCATAAGAGACCAATTATGGCTCGCCTGCAAAAAGGTTCCTGTAAGTCCACTTAAGTATATCACATCAAAACAGGTTTGTCAGGGGAAAATTGACATCCGACACAACTATAACCTCTATGGAACTGAAATAGACAGCACAGCAAAAAAGGACAGAATTGGGGGATCCGGTGCGGTTAGAATGCAGATCGCATTTGGGGTTTTTGCAAACGCTAAAATCCAATGCGAAGAAAGTGTTTCTTCGCGTACGCTGCAAAACCGCACCTACCAAGGAGAATAAACAAAGGATTAGGGAATCTGCCAATCCTCTTTTCCGGCATAGCGGGCATCGTAAACGTCTTGATTGAGCTCCAAACCGAGTCCAGACGTGTCCGGCACTGTGAACGTGCCATCGGTGAAACCGTAGCCTGATGTATCAATGACATCACTGGTGAGGGTTGCAACTTCGCCGTAGAGGAAATGCGGAATCGTCTTTGCGAATTGGAGGCTGAGGAAGAAACCGAGCAGCGAACCCCAGTTATGCGGCGCGCATTGGACATCGTGCGCAGCTGCCATATCCGCGAGTCTTCGCCAACCGGTAACCCCTAAGCCTTTCATATCGTGCTGGATGACATCAATCACACCCGCTTCAAAGAACGGGTCGTAGAACTCAAGCGGGGCCCGAGTGCGGGTCTCCCCATCAGCAATCAATGTTTTTAGACCTTTTTCTTGGATAAAGGCTTTCAGGTTGCGATACAATTCAACATCTTCTTCAAACATCTCCTCTATCCAAAAGACATCGCAATTGCTGGTTTCATTGAGGAACGTAATAACTTCGTCGTACGTATAAGCATTATTTGCATCAACGAGGATATTGAAACCTTCACCCGCTGTGCTACGTGCGAGTTGGACGAGTTCGATATCGCGTTGTAAACCCGCTGAACGTTCCATGAGATGGTTACCACGCCCGATTTTCATCTTACATGCAGTAAACCCATTAGCGAGGCTGCTCTTGACATCGTCTTCAATCCGTTTGAGACCTTCTGCCTTCGTCTCATAGAGGAGGTCGTTGAAGTAGATAGTGCTATCGTAAGCGGGCAATCCATTTGAAGAGACATCGCTGCCGATGAGTTGATAGGCAGGTTGACCGACGATTTTGCCAATAGTATCCCATAGCGCATTTTCAAGCCCACGAAATTCTTCAACAACCCCATCTTCAGGATTTAATAGGTCAAAAGGGTTTTGATCGCGTACACCTTCGGCATCTTCAGCGGTTGTTGCGCCCCAACTGCCGGCACCCCATCCGATCGTTCCATCGTTGGTATAGATGCGGATAATGCGCTCATGCCACTTTCCATTAGGGTCGGGTTGTTTTATCTCTTTCGCACCAGAGTTACAACCGATTGCGGGTTGGTCAATCTCGACTGTAACCTGCTCAATTTTGATAATCTTGATGTCAGTGGGATAATTCTGCATAGCCGTTAATCACCTTCCACTGTTCAGTCAGAGCGTTTTAGTATTTGACTGGACACAATCACTCACCCAGCGTTGGACATTTCGGCACTCACGAACTTTACGCTTCAGTTACCTACTCGTCATCAAGTACAAGGAGCAGTTGATTGAGTTCGTCTCTCACCATATCGTTGGTTTCCTTCTTGTCATAAAAAAAATAAATCTTATGCGGTAGATTGTCGTACTCGTCTGCTTCTTCAACCTGCTTAATTAGGGCAGGTTTCTTAAGAAGTTGCACGATGCGGAGTCTATCTTCGTGGTCGATGATTTCCGTATCTGTTAACAACTCGATCAAACGGGCAGCTAACCCGTCACTGAGGCTGTTTTCGGCATAGTGGTTCAAAGTATCTATAGCGGCTTGTTTAGTCTCGGGACCCGAGCCATTGGTCAGAATTGCAACGAGACTATCAACAGCACCCGCGTCAGGATACATCCGCAGTGCTATAGCAATGTCCCTACGTACGGCATCATCAGAATCTTCAAGGGCAGTAATCATCTTAGTTGTAGGGTGTTCTTTGAGAAACACCATAGATTTCGCGGCAGCTCGTCGGACAACCACATTACTATCAGTCAACCCCTCAATGATTTTTTCTTCGGAGTCTTCGTTGCCAAGCAGATAGAGTGCAGTGTTAATTTCCATCTTCAACCCTTCATCAGTGGTTGAATTTTGGAGTGCGGTTAACCCCGCGGCGGCGGATGCGTCCCCTATATCTCCTACGATACGGACCAACTGAATCTTCACAGCAGATGGCGTATTGCTATCGCCAGCTGCCTCTAATATGTCTTTAATAGCTGGGCTGCCGATTTCCTGCAAGATATGAATGAAGTCGCCGTGGACATGGCGATACCGGTTTTTAACAAGATCCTCCAAAATGAAAGGTACGGCCGGTGCACCTTTATCCACAAGGATTTGCATGGCATCCTTCTGTATCCTATGGCGTTCATCAAGGATTTGCAGGATTTTCTTCATCTCATATTCACCCAATTCGCCAATGCGTCGGTCACGCTCAGTTTTGTACCTGGCATCCACTTTATGGACCTTCGCAGCACCGGATGAAAGCGCGTTACTGTATGCAATAACCAAGAGTGCACGAGGTTCGACCTTGTTTTGCTCCTCCTGTTCCGCCCGTTCAAGGTGCCCAACGGCTTCGAGCGTAAGCCCGGCATCTAATAACTTACTCCTGCCAACTTCAAGCTGGGTGATGACCTGTTCCTGACAACCGAAGCTCACAACCCCTATAAGCAGTAATATCATCAAAGTTTTCTTCATGTTCCGTTTTTCTTTTCCTCCTGGAATCTCAATTAGACTCACCCGTCCGTGATGCATATTGCGTCCATATATCAAGAAGATCCTGAAAGACGCGCCTCATTCAACCGCACAACCTATAAGCAGATAACAAGGGCCAACCGAACACCATTTTGCTTGAATCGGTTCGCTCAAATGATAGGACGCAGCTTGCGGGGTCTCCGTATCGCATCTATATTGCCCATCTACCGAATAGAGGTTACAGATCGGGATAAGTACTGATGTAAGGAATATTCTAAAATAAATACACTTTTATGTCAACAATTTAAGGTGCAGTTTGCAAAACGGTTCAATTTTCCTATCAAAGGACCGTTCATGCTGTCGTAGAAGCCAATTTCTCAATAGTAAATTTTAATTCCTCCTACAAAACGCGCAGAAAGCGGAAAACTGAATGCCTTTCTCCGGAAAATGTCGTTATATAACAAGGCGAATTTCAGATCACTGAACTTCATTAAGGAGTTGTGCAAGCGGAATTTTGACGAGATCCTCTTGCTCCTTTTTGTCATGGTACTCATGAAGCTTGGAGCCAAGATCTTCGATTGTTTTTAATGCTTTAATCTGTTTTTTAAATGGCTCTCTCCGCAGCAGCTGCACAAGATAATAACGGTTGTCTGCGTCGCTAACTGTCCCGCCAATAAGTAACG
This sequence comes from uncultured bacterium, assembly GCA_964593655.1. GTDB lineage: Bacteria > Poribacteria > WGA-4E > WGA-4E > WGA-3G > WGA-3G. Next base: position 40,014 of record CAZQIP010000199.1, read on the forward strand.
TAGTGACACTTTTTGCCAAGCCTCTGGCGAGTTTGTTCTGTCCATAAACGTCAAGCGTCTCAATCGCTGCCTGCTTCGGGTCTTTGCTCAATTCACCGGTGAGAATATTTATCAGTTCGTCAACAGCAGTCGCATCTTTGTGGACTGCAAGTGCCTCTACAAGCGATGTGACAACTTCTGAATCCTCGTCTTTTAGTCCCGCAATAAGCGTTTTCGGCGATACCCCTTCGATACTTACCATTGCTTTCGCGGCGGCACGGCGCACCGTGACATCACTATGACTGATGCCAGCGATGATCTCTTTCTTATACGATTCTTCCCCCAACTGATAGAGTGTCGTGTTAATCTGCATGGCGAGTCCGGGGTCTATAGTCGCTTCGGTTTGAACGGATTTCAATGCATCCACAGCTTTCGCATCACCGATCCCAGCCAACACTTGAACCAATTTACCTTTGAGAGTGGACGAGGTCGTTTCATCGGTAAGTCTGGCTAAAATGAGATCCAACCCATCAGGTCCCATATCAATCAACATCTGTTTGAAATCGGCGTGAAGCAACGGATACCTTCCCTTAGCAAGACTGTCAAGAATTAAGACTGCCGCCTCATGTCCTTTATCCACGAGTGCTTGTAAACCTGCTTTTCGTACTTGTCCTGCTGAAGGTTGGCTGAGTACTTGCAGGATGTGTTTCATCTCAGCCTCTGTCAGTGCTTCAATCCGCTGACTCCGTTGGTTTTTGAACTTGGCTTCATCGCCGCCCCTATTGGCATCTCCAGTGGAAAGTCCATAAGAATAAGCGATAAGAAGTAGCGCGCGCGGTTCTAGTTTATTGACCTCCTCCTCTTCTGCTTTTTCAAGATGTCCCACGGCTTCCAAGGCGTTTCCGCTGTGAATCAATTTGCCCTTACCTACAGATAAGTTGCTCGGTCCCTTCTGTTTTGTTTCACATCCAAAACTTGCGAGCAACAGGGCAACGAGTGGAATGATTACAATCTTTTTCATTATGACCTATTTGCCTCCTGACTTTTTTAGTACGGATCCCCTGAATATGAGTGTGCGCTTTGTAATACATATTGTAACTGCGCGCCACGATATATTGTGACTTTAGAAATATTCCACTATAACAATACCACAAAATTCTAAAAAAGTCAAGTGTAGATTTTGAGTTCTGCAGAAACATTCAGTTATCAGTCGCCTGCTAATTGAATACGGTTGACATGCGTACGGGTTTTGATTATACTAAAGATTGAAAAGATTCAGAATCTCGTGCCTATAGGAAGGGAATTTCCATGTTTTTTTTTCGCGCGCTTTGCATCAATTGTCTATCTTCACCTCGCCAACGAAAAGCAGACTTTCAGGTAATGAAAACGACAAAGCCATACGGTATACTCGGTGTGTTGATCATCTGCACGGCTTTGCTACAAGGATCAACGTCCGCACAACTTATGGTACCAGAAGAGGTGCTCGGATTTCAGGTGGGTTCGGATTATCAAGTCGCCGGTTGGAAAACTGTTTCCGATTATATGCGCCATGTCGCAGCAAACTCAGATCGAGTTTTGGTGGAAGAACTCGGAAAAACAACCGAAGATAATGATCTTCTGATGCTGCTAATTTCTGCACCAGAGAACTTGGAGAATCTGGCACGTTATCAGCAGATTCAGAGAGAATTAGCCATCCCCACCAAACGTAGTGCCGAACTCGATGCACTTGCGCAAGAGGGTAAGGCAGTTGTGCTGATTAATTGTAATCTCCATTCCACAGAGATCGCCGCCTCGCAAATGTCAATGGAATTTGCGTATCAATTCGCAACAGCCGAGACACCGCAAATCAAAGAGATTCTCGAAAATGTAATAATTCTGCTCATCCCTTCCGCAAATCCGGATGGGTTAAACATCGTAGTGGATTGGTACAACCGCACCGTCGGGACCCCTCACGAAGGGGCAGAAATCCCGTGGTTGTATCATAAATATACAGGACACGATAACAATCGCGACTGGTTTATGTTGACACAGATAGAGACACAGTTGCTAACGCGAGTGCTTTATGAAGAGTGGTTTCCAGAGGTCGTCTACGACGTGCATGAGATGAGCTACCGTGGGCCTCGGTTTGTCATTCCACCATATTTTGAGCCGGTCAATCCGAATATCCCCCCGCTCTTACAGCGGACACTTTCACTCATTGGTGCGCAACTCGCCTTCGACTTGACAAGCGACGGGTTTACAGGCGTACTTTCAAGTGCCGTTTATGACACATGGTGGCACGGCGGATTTCGGACGGTTCCGTATCGTCATAACATGGTAGGTATTTTGACAGAAGCGGCGCGCGTGGAAATCGCAACGCCAATTTTCCAACCCCATCACACTTTAAAAGGCTATCGGCGTGGGCTTGATCAATACGCACTTCGCACTAATTTTCCTGAACCGTGGCCCGGCGGGTGGTGGCGATTGCGTGATATCGTAGACTATGAGAAGGCAGCGGCACTCTCAATTCTCGATTTTGTCGCTGACCATCGGGTAACACTGAAAACAAACTTTTACAAGATGGGGTTTGACGCGATCGCTAAAGGAAAAAACGAACCGCCTCGCGCGTTTCTCATACCGACTGAACAACGCGACATCCACACAACGCTCAAGATGCTGGACATTCTGAAACGCGGCGGCGTACAGATTCATCAGGCAAACGCACCGTTTATCGCTGATGGTGTAGAATACCCTGCGGACACTTACGTCGTTTTAATGTCCCAACCGTTTCGGGCACATGCGAAGGATCTGCTTGAAGTGCAGCACTATCCAGAACGCCGTCCATCGCCCGAATCACCGCCCGAACGTCCCTACGACATCGCAGGTTGGACACTGCCGTTACAGATGGGGGTGCGGACGATCACGGTTGTACATCCGTTCAAGGCGGATTTAAGGCAGCTGCCGATGCTCCCAGCGGTGCAAGGCACGCTGGAGGGTGCCCCTGAACCGACGAGTTACCTGTTTGAGAATCGAACGAACGTTGAAGCGATTCTCCTGAATCGTCTGTTTAATGCAGGACTGACGGATAACGGTCCGCAATATAATCTTTACTGGGCAAAACGGGACGTAGAACTTGCTGGTAAAACATTACCTCGCGGGACTATCCTGATAAAGACAGTCGAACCGCCACTACAGCAGGTTAGAGAGATAGCAGCACTCGCTTCGGAATTCGGTATCCATATCCACTCCGATGCGTCTCTTGATGCAGATACAATCAGTCGGATATTCACAAGTGTGCAAGCACCGCGCCTCGGCCTCTATAAACCGTGGACAGCGAACATGGACGAAGGGTGGACACGCTGGGTTTTGGACACACATGGCTTCAATTATAACAGCCTCACGAATGCAGAAATTCGGGCGGGGGATTTGGCAACGCGGTACGATGCTATCATTTTGCCGGATCTGGGTGCTTCGGGTATTCTTAATGGACACGCAGCCGGGAAATTACCGCCAGAATATACCGGTGGCATCGGTACTGAGGGGTTAGCAAATTTGCGGACGTTCGTGGAGGATGGCGGGACGCTTATCTGTTTGAATCGCGCGACGGAACTGCCTTTGAAATACTTTGGACTTGGTGAAAAGGGTATCGTTAACGTCGTAGAGAAAAATAATCAACCCAACGAAGACGCGTTTTTCTGCCCGGGTTCATTACTGCGCGTTCGGATAGACACAAGGCATCCGATTGGATACGGATTAGACAGCGAGATGGCAATCTTTTTTAAATCGGGACCTGTTTTTGACGGTGTTCGCGGTGATTCCAAAGCCGTGGCGATATACCCAGAATTCAATCCGTTGATGAGTGGATGGCTCGAAGGCGAAAAACGGATTCGTCAGAAGGTAGCACTTTTGGAAACACTACTGGGCAACGGACGCGTGATCCTTTTCGGATTCAAACCACAACATCGAGGGCAGTCTTATGGGACCTTTAAGTTGCTCTTCAATGCGATTTATTATAGTTCAATATCAGAAGATATGTAGGTCTATGCATATGTAGGTCTATGCTTTGGCAAGTGCTGGTACTTGAGCGGTTTCAGTGAATTTTTCGCTTGCCAAACTAAGGTCAAATGGACTAAAATTGTTTGATGCAGAAACCTATGAATACCAACCTTGTTGATTTCAGAGCAATAAAATAAGGAAAGCAAAATGGCAGAAACACAACAGAATCAACCAAGATCCAAATCGCCATCAGCGCAACACACACTTTTAACAGCTGAAGATCTATGGAAACAACCTGATGATGGGTATCGGTATGAATTGGTGAAAGGGGTCATACGTAGAATGCCACCTGCTGGATTTGAACACGGGATCCGAGCGGCTAAAATTGGAGGCCGTCTTAACGAACATGTTGAAAGACATAAATTAGGCTATGTGTGTGGTGCCGAAACGGGATTTAAGATTGCCCAAAATCCAGATACTGTGCGTGCACCAGATGCTGCGTTTGTTCGTCAAGCTACAATTGATGAACGGGGTATTTCAAAGGGCTATTGGGAAGGAGCCCCCGATCTTGCGGTTGAAGTCATCTCTCCAGGCGATACCTACACTGAAGTCGCAGAAAAGGTGGACGAATGGTTAAATGCGGGGTGTGCAATGGTGTGGGTTGTGAATCCGCGTCGAGAAACTGTAGAAGTGTATCGGTCCCCTGAAGACATCACCGTTCTGCATGGAGACGACATCCTTGATGGCGGCGACGTTATTGAAGGATTTCAGTGCAGGATTGGTGACCTATTTATGTGATAGACCTCACCCTAAACGGTGAGGCTTCCGGAAAAACAAAACCGAACTGAAAGGCAAGTATCTTATGTTCACGACGACGGACAAGACACTCGTTAGTTGGTTCTGCTTTGATGAGGAAGCCCCAAAGCACTGCAGCGTGATTACCGTGCAAGCGGCTGAGAAGTATGACGCACTTGCTTTTGGACAGGACGCTCCGGGTAAGTGGTCCACCGCCAGCGATGATAACACGCGTACGCAAACCGCCGAACAACTCGAGCAAAATCCGGCACAAGAAATTGTACTCGGACAGTTCATGATGATGGCCGCCGTTTACAAGGACAACTCGGTCACCATTTACCGCGATGGGGAAGTATACGCTACCTATACCATCGAAAAACTGTTCGACTTTCTGAACAGCCCCTATCTACAACTTGTAATTGGCTCAGTCAATCTAAATCCGAACTACGCTACATCATTCAAGGGCAAAGTCAAGGATGTCAGGATTTATGCCCAGGCTTTGACGCAAGCACAGATTAAGGACTTGAGACCGAACGCGCCTTCGGCAATTCAACCGTTCAGTTGGTACGATTTCTCGAAAGATGGTTGGTGGGTAGATCAGGCAGGAAAATTTCCTGAATTTAGAAACATGGCAGCGATCAAAGAGAACGATGAAGACGCGTATATTGTTTTCGATCGAGACGACAGACACATGTTTACCATGGACAACGAAGCTGTCCGTATTGCACGTGATTTTCGGCAACGATTGATGCATGACCCGAGTCGCCCGACGTATCACTTGGTTAATTCCGAAGGTGATAACGAAAGGAACTATTCGACCGATCCCAATTTCATGATCTACTGGAAAGGTCAGTACCATTTCGGTTATATGTGCAAAGGCGACGAGCACGCTTTTGGTCACTTCACGAGTACCGACCTTGTTCATTGGCGGCGGCGCGGGGATTGTGCATTGGGCAGCGGCGGTTGTGGTACGGGCGGTACAATTATTACTAAAGATGGAAAGAAAGTTATCTTTGTCGGCATATTTGGCGGTCGTGCGACCTATGTCGAGGCCTCAGATGAGCATCTGGAGGACTGGTCTAAACCGATTGAGATTGAGGTGCCTCAAGAGGCACGGGATGCCGATTATTGGGTATTCTGGGATCCGACAGCCTGGGTTGAGGGAGATTACTACTACATATTTTCCGGCGATCACGCTATGGAGGATACCCGACCAGGATTGGGTAACTGGTATAAACGAACGACGCTTATGCGCTCCAAAGACTTTAAGAAGTGGGAATTTCTCGGTGAATTTATGACGAAAGAGTTGCCCGGACTTGAACAACACGATCATTCCTGCACCGATTTTTTCAAACTCGGCAACAAGCACATGATGCTACTTATCAGCCATAGTTGGGGGGCTCGCTATTATTTGGGTGAATGGAAGGATAACAAGTTTACACCCGAGTTTCATACCAAGATGAGTTGGACCAACAATTATCGAGGAATACCGATTTATTGGGCACCCAAAACCTTCCTCACACCAGACGGACGCAGAGTCGTCATTACCAATATACAGGTTAACCTCGGCAACACTTTATGGAGCTGTATATTCTCATTGCCTTGGGAGTTGAGCCTGCCTGATGATGGAATTGTGCGTATTAAACCGGTTCGCGAACTTGAGTGTCTACGCTACAATGAAACGGTTGAGAACAACATTACGGTCAAAAACGGCGAGGCCTACAGACTGAAGGAAATCTCAGGCGATACGCTTGAATTGAATGTCACAATCAAGCCTACCGAAGCTAAGGACTATGGGATAAAAGTGTTCTGTGACAAAGACAACCAGAATGGCATGGAGATTTTCTACTCAGCCGTCGAGAAGACGATTTCGATAGGTGATGGCAATGAAGAGGCAAAACTGTATGGGAGTTCCCAACCTTATGGTGTCGCACCGTTCGAGTTGAAAGCCGGAGAGGATTTGAATTTACGGATATTCATTGACAGAGCACTCGTGGAAGTCTTCATCAATGAACGTCAGGCAGTTGTACAAAGTCAACTGCATAAGCCGGAAGATGTTGGCATATGCCTCTACAGCATAGGTGGAGACATCAAGGCAGACGTAATAGGCTGGAAGATGGCGGCGGCGAACCAATGGTAAAAGAGATGCCGGTTACTTACTGGACTTAACTGAAAGTAGTACATCGGTGTGCTGGCGTTGTTTCTAAGGCATATCCATGTCTCTGTCTACATCGGATTAATCGCCGATGGCATTTGCAACTCGCACCAAATCTTGGATGTTAATGACACCATCACCGTTGACATCTGCGGGGTCTCCGCCTATAGGAACATCCTGTCGCATGCGCGCTGCGACACGCACGAGATCTTGGACGTTGACGACACCATCACCATTGACATCTACTGTGAGTGCTTCAGTAACAGGTACGAATGTGGAAGTATCCCATATATAGATGGTATCCTTGCCGCCGCTTGCCAACATCTGACCATCTGGAGAAAATGACACGCTATAGACATTAGTAGGCGGAGAAGAACGACCAAAATCATGATGCCCAGTAAAGATGTGCTTGAGGGTGCCTGTATCCACATCCCACAAATGGACGCTGTCGTCCCAGCCGCCGCTTGCCAACGTCTGACTATCGGGAGAAAACGATACACTATGGGCGAGTCCCAAAGGTCCAGTAAAGACGTGCTTGGGAGTGCCTGTGTCCACATCCCACAAACGAATGGTTTCGTCCCAGCTTTTACTTCCCAGCGTCTGACCATCCGGAGAAAATAATACGCTATGAACAACATCTGTATGTCCAGTAAAGGTGTGCTTGAGCGTGCCAGTAGCTACATCCCACAACCCGATGGTCCCGTCTCGGATTCCAGCTGCCAGCGTCTGACCATCCGGTGAAAACGTCACACTGAAGACAGTGGAGACGTTACCCAAGCGCCCAACGATTTTCTTCTTGGGTGAGTCAGTATTCACATCCCACAAATAGATGCTGCCGTACCAGCCGCCGCTTGCCAGCGTCTGACCATCCGGTGAAAACGTCACACTGAAGGGACTACCCAGATCTCCAGTGATTGTATTCTTGACCTCGCCAGTGTCAACATCCCACAAATAGATGGTGTTCCAGTTTTTACTTGCTGCCAGCGTCCGACCATCGGGGGAAAATGATACGCTACGGATACTACCCCACCGTCCAGTGATCAGATCGATTTCACTTCCACTTTGCACATCGTATATCCAGACTCCCAGACTCCCAGCAACCGCCAAATGCTCGCCATTCGGAGAATATACTACGTCAGAGACAGTCCCCTTACCTAACCGCGCTTTGGCACCATCGGGTAAACGTATTTGGGTGTAGTCTTGCGCTACGCCGTTCTGTAGAAAGAAGGTCAAAGTGACAGCAGGAAACAGAATCGATAGTAAAAACAAGAGCTTAATATTCATCTGGTCCTCCTTTTACCAAGCAGGGTAGTTTGAAATAAGATGTGTAGTTGTTGCCCACCAAAGCGATGCCTTATATAGTAAGTCCGAAAATATGTGGACAATCTACTTCAACGTGTTTAACTCAAACTCGGTTTACAAATCCAGCAGGCGTGTGGGATCAAATAGCTGAACTCCTGAAAGTTTTCCAAATTCAAAGAAGGTTTCTTTATTTTTTTTCGACCTGATGCAAGTTTTCTGCCCAAAATTTCGTCTTTAATAATAGAGGGTGCGAATTGTCAACGAACCCATCTGTATTAATTTCAGAAAACTCGGTATTTGACTAAACTTTTTAGTGGATACAAACGCGATCGAATCCGTTCATTAGGAGGAAGTTTCGTGGAAAGAGAAGACGATGTTAAGCTGATTCACAAAATTTTATCGGGCGACGACGCTGCGTTTGGCATCTTGGTCGAAAAGTACCAAAAGAGTGTTCACGCCCTTGTATGGCGGAAGATCGGCGATTATCACTATGCTGAAGACATTATGCAAGATGCCTTTCTTCAGGCATACAAAAAACTTTCGACACTTAAAGATCCGACTCAATTTGCCGGGTGGCTCTATGTCATCGCGAATCGGCTTTGTATTGATTGGATGCGAAAGCAGAAGTGGATGCGAGAGCAAAAGTTTGTAATGCAGTCGCTGGAGGATACACGTTCGGAAGAAATTGAGCGGTCTTCTTACACACATCATGTATCGGAACAATCAAGAACAGAGAGTACCGAGCATTCTCATGCGCTTGTGAAAAAACTATTGGAAAAGCTGCCGGAGAGCGAGCGCACCGTCGTGATGCTCTATTATCTCGACGAAATGCCAACGAAAGAGATAGGCAAATTCTTGGGGGTGTCGGTAAACACAATTGCGAGCCGACTCCACCGCGCGCGAAAACGTCTACAAGCAGATCAAGAACTCTTGTTTCAAGAAGTCCTTGATGATGTACAGTTATCAGAAAATCTGAAGGAGAACATTATGAGTCAGTTGGAAAGCATTCGCAGCAAGTTTGATTCATTCATAGCACAGGCAAAATCCGACCCGACATCAGGCGAGGATATTCTTAAGGAAGCACACACCCAAGTTGAAGATGCGCTTAAGGGTGAAATCACACCTGACTTGGCACATCTCGCGGATGAGATATACGAGTATATAGGCAAAATCGGAATGGAAAAAAGCGTCTCTTTGCACCGCAGGTATCTGAACGTCGCTGCAGACAACAAGGAGCGTTTCTGGTCGCACCGGCAATTAAGTGGTAACCTTGCCAGGCTTCGGCGGAACAGGGAAGCCGTTGAGGAACAGGTTCGGCTTTATCGTTGGACATGCGAGCATTTGTCAGATGAGGAGGTGTTGGAGAGTGTTAACAGTCTAAGTCATATTGGATGTTGGAAAGCGGAAGGGCGTGTTGATGAGTGGTTCCAACTTTATGAGGAAGCCTCTGAACGCTTAGTGAACCCTGAATTGAGTCGCTACGCACGTTGCGATTTCTTGCAAATCGGATCAGAAATTTTACGCGCCCACGGCCGGTTAGATGAGACGCTTCTTGGCATGGAAAAGTTGGAACGTGCTAACGGTGAACCGGATTGGGAGCATTATTTCAGGTTCTGGTTGGCTGTAAGAACGAATCGACTGCTGGTGTATAGTAGACAGGAAGATTGGGATCATTTCGATCAGGCTCTTGCGGAAGTAAGCACGTTTATCAAAGACGAATTGGAGAAACGGGATGCCGGTCATTCTGTGAATATTAGCGACCTTACATGGGCTGCTCACGATGTCGGTTACTGCCTGTTGTCGTCAAAGAAGTATAGTGAAGCGAGACGTTTCCTACAGATCGCGGTTGATTTGATTCGCTACGACGCTCATACCCACTTCTTTCTTGCGGTCAGTATTTGGGCTTCTGAGAAGGACAGAGAAAAGACTTTACATCATTTAAAGGCGACTCAGGACTATGTGCTAAATCCGAATCGGGATATGTACTACTCGCATTTCCTTGAGACTCCTGAATTTTCGGATGTAAAGGATGATCAAGAGTTCCTGAAGGTACTCGGGCAGAAATAGAACGGCAAAAACAGGACTTACGCAAATGCCTTAGCGGCGCGCAATATATAGGGTCGCACGGAAAACTTGCGTAAGTCCTATTGCATTTAAAGGCACTGATCACGGAGGACGTTAATCGATGCAACCCCAGAAAACTTGCGCGATCGTATTACGCATCGCCCTGTCACTTATCTCAATCATAAACTTACAGATCGTAGCGGCGCAAAATCCACAAACCGTTAAAAAAGAACTCCCAGCAGTCAAAACAGAGCAACCACCAACCATTGATGGTATCCTCAACGATGCTTGCTGGCAAGATGCCGCGCAAGCCACTGGCTTTACCGATGAACGCACCGAAAAACCGGCGAAGAATCAATCTCTGGGTCGCCTCGTTTACACCGACAAAGCCATTTACGTCGGGCTTTATCTCTATGATGATATGCCTGACAAAATCGTCGCCCGCCAAACCAAAGATCAGACGCGAATCACAGGAGAAGATTGGGTTTCCTTTAGTCTCGACCCGTTTCATACGCACCAGTTTTCTGATAGAAATTTCTTCATCGTCAACCCACACGGCACGAAATATGCGCATCTCGCCACCGGACGTGCGGAGAAAAGCGAATGGATCGGACTCTGGAAAGCTGCCGCGCAAATTACAGAAAACGGGTGGGTCGTAGAGATGGAAATTCCATGGCAGATGCTCGATTACCCCGATACAACAGGACCTGTTCAAATGGGTATCAACCTTGATAGATTTCAACAACGTACCGGGGAACGCTCATGGTGGTGCAACCTTGGCGTTCAAGAATTCCGAGAAAACGATGGACACTGGATTGACGTACTACCACCACCGAGAAAACGTGAACTTAAGTTGTTACCGTATTTGATTGGCGGCATCAGTGAAGCGGAAAGTTCTGTAGGAGCGACCTCCGAGTCGCGAAGGGAATACACTGCCCGCGCAGGAGCGGATCTTCGTTATGAAGTTACCCAGCAACTACGCCTCATCGGCACTGCTAACCCTGATTTTGATAACATCGAACAAGCCGTTGAAGGCATAGATTTCTCTTACGGCGAACGCTACGTGGAGGACCGGCGACCTTTCTTTTCCGAAGGTGGGAACGTCTATAATCTCGGCACCCTTTTTCATTCGCGGCGGATCATGGATATGGACGGAGGGATTAAACTCTTTGGGAAACTTGGGAAAAACACTTCCGTTGGCACTTTAGGCACCTATCATCGCAACAACCAGAACTTCATTCTACGCGCCTCACAATCGCTAACAGCGACATCCAACATTAGCACCGCGTTTCTCTCGCACCATCACCGTGACAGCGAAGTGAACAACGTAGCTCATTTTTCTGGAGATGTGCGACACGGTAAGTTTTCAGCGGCATCAACGCTTACGCAAAGTTGGGCGGGCAAGTCAGCTGGAAGAACAGGACATGTTAATTTAAGCTACGATGGACCACTTTTTCAATCCTTACTTGCTATGTTTTTTTCGGATCCAGATTTTGTTAATAACCTTGGCTATCATCCGTTCACTGGTAACCGAGGCGGTGCTTTACAAGGGATCATCAAAAACGAATGGCGCGAGGGATTCATCCGTAGTCTTTTCGTTGGGGCGAATGCAATCGCTTCAAACACTTATGAAGGTGAGGTATTTCAGCAAGACTTCTCTGTCTTTTCAGATTTCTTGACACATAGTGATTACGGTCTTTCTGTTGGCTGGTATGGTGGACGATTCCAAGAATTCACTGATAGTGTTTTTAACATCAGATTAAAAGTACGCGTTTCCGACCGGTTCAATAATGTCAGTGTTGGGTATAACTGGGGTGAACAAGCTGATGAGCGGATTCATCGTATCAGCGGGAATCTGAATTTGCGTGCTCACGGTTTCACCGCAGGACTCTCATCCAGTATCCAATGGCACTTTGAGAGACGCTACCAACAGATTCTAACCCTCGCTTATGATTTCAGTCCGGCTTTAAGCCTCGGTAGTCGTTTAATCTGGCAAGTGGAAGGGATCAATATCTACTTCGCATTGCGCCGATCCGGGTATGCTGGTACGGACTTTTTCATCATCCTCGGCGACCCGAATGCATCAGAATTTAAACAACGGTTGGTAGCAAAGGTTATCCGAGCATTTTAGAATTAGGACTTACGCATACATAAAGACGCATAGTCTATCATTTTTTCCTCCTTTGTTAGTGAGCAAAATTAACGTCTACGAGCGGGGCGTGGATCTCAAAATTTTCACTCAATATGCAGATATTGGTTTTCTTTTACTAAAGATACAACTTGATCTGCAAAATCTTCACGACCCATCAAGTCAGAAATTTTAACGGCTATTTGGTTAGCATGTCTTTGATGATCAATACTGTTGACAAATTCCAAAATATCTTTGCGAACTTCTTCTGCCGCAATATCAAGTGCTTTGTCAGCACCAAACGCTTTTATCATTTCTAACAATTCTGAATCTGATTTGTCCACCAGCCCAGTATCATACTCATCCATAAAGCGCGCTGCTACCCGCCACGCAAGTGGTGACAAAGCTGCCTCTATTTTCTCCTTACGGAGTCTCTCTTTTCGTTCCCTCAATGCCTCTTTAGCTAAAATAAACCCTCGCACCGCATAACCTCCTATTTCAATTAAAAGTGTTGCAAGTAATAAAAACAGTGGAAGTAAAGCACTTACATTGAGCAAAGTGGATTGTAATGATGACTTCTGGTCTATCCATAGCACGTATGGTAGAATCATGAGTGCTACAATACCTATTTTTGAGCATCTACACTGTTATTGGCTTCCTGTCTGTAGGCGTCTAACTTTCGGTGTAAGGTTCGTACGCCGATGTCGAGAATTTTTGCCGCCTCTGTTTTATTCCCATCGGCTTCCGCAAGGGTCTTTTGGATCGCTGCCTGTTCAATTTCCGCCATCGTCATACCGACCCTACCGATAACCGCTTCTTCATCAAGCACAGGCAGATATTCACCCTGTGAACCGCCTCGCTGTTCTATAGGTGCAGCAATCGGCAAAACGCCTTCTTGTGCTCGATGCTCAAGCGTTTTGGCTATAGTTGAAAGGATCTCCAACGCTTTTTTGAGGACCTCCGCAGCATCATCTGCGTCGCTAATTTGCATCCAACTGGTATCTTCATCTGGGATTAAGAACGGCACTTCGTTATTGGCTGTGGCAGCTGGCTCCAATAGACGAATCGCTGAGAGGATAAGTCCGAGAATCGTCTTGTAAATGGAAACCATATTTCCCGTCGCGATTGCACCAGCAGCGGTATCAACAATCTGTAAAGCCCCACCTGGTTCATCAAGCAGGTCTGTATCAGTGGTCGTTGCGTCAACGATCTGTGTCGGGGCAAGCTGCGTGCCAGAGGTTTGCACAGGCACTAAGGAAACCTGTTGAGATTCAGGGTCCATCGGGAAATCTTTTAGTTGCAGTTCTTCGGTGGTGGCTGAAATAATTGCGGTTTCTATGGCATTTCTGAGTTCACGCACGTTGCCATACCAATTAGCATTCTGGAGATAATTGAGTGCCTCCGACGTTATACCGGTAATCGGTTTACCGTGTTCTGCGCTTAATTCAGAGATGAACGCGGAGACGAAAAGTGGAATATCCTCGCGACGGTCGCGGAGTGGCGGGATTTGGATACGAAAGAGGTTCAGGCGATAGTAGAGATCCTGTCTAAACTTTTTCTGCCGGACCGATGTCGCAAGATTGACATTTGTGGCAGCGATAATTCGGACATTGACTTTAATATTCCTTTCGCCGCCGAGTCGGGTGAATTCTTGTGTCTCTAAGACGCGAAGAAATTTTACCTGCACTTCAGGCGACATTTCCGCGACCTCATCAAGAAACAGCGTCCCCGCATCCGCTTGTTCAAACACACCGCGCCTTTGGTTTGTTGCACCAGTGAAGGCACCTTTTTCATGTCCGAAGAGTTCACTTTGCAAGAGGTCTTGGTAAAATGCACCACAGTTGACTGCTTTGAAGGGTCTATTTTTACGCGGGCTACCTTCGTGAATAGCCTGCGCGATAACATCCTTTCCGACACCCGTTTCGCCTGTAATGAGGACAGTCGCTTTCGTTGGTGCGACCTGTGCGACTTGGCGTAAAACGACCTGCATCGGTGCAGATTCACCGATAATACGTCGTGAATTATCGCTGATAACGGGTGTTGGGAGATTCATCTTTCCTACGGGTCCTTAGCGTGATTTGATACTACTTTTCTCTTTAGTCTGTACTATCATTTTCCTCAAGATACTTTTCCACGAGTTGATCAATTAGTGGTCGATAAATTGAATTATGCAAATGCTCCTTATACCATTTTGCGTAGGTGCCATCTTTTAGATGTTCTTGAATCATTCGATTTTCTTCCAACAATGTCCATAAGTTATGGGTAGCTCGATTACAAAAACCAAAGGTTCTGTCTTTTTTAAGCCCCTCCAGCCCATACTCTTGACAAGCAGGACATTCACATTTGTTTAATACTTTCCATTCTTGTGCATCTGGTTCGCGTCCCCTCCAATTACCAAGTTTAGCTACAGTCCGCTCACCACTTCCGGGTAACTGTATAAGTCCGCGTGCCGCCCGAGCGCGCCAACCCACCGAATCCACTGAATCCATCTTTAATAATGCAGCAACATGTAATGTGGATGTTCCACCGACTCCAAAGAGATGTAATTTTTGATTTGCGAATGTCTCTCGAACCTTATATATACTATTAAGTATTTTTTTATGAGACAGTGCTTTAGGAGCACGTAGGAGATTTGGGACAATCCCACCGATGGCAATTGGTTTTTTCCGCAGTTTTGCGTCCTCATTAAACAGACGAATGTATTTGCTTAAACAGCGACCTACATGTAAAATCGGCACATATCCATCGTAAGAGAATTCTTGGTTGACTTCCATTGTCTTTTCTAAACATTTATTTTGTTTAGAATAATTCATATGCGGCGAAGGAATATAGTCTTGAGGGATTACATGCCAGTTAGGTTTTGCCTCTTCTACGAACTTCACATAATCTTCACGTGGCACTTCGCCTCCAGCACGTGAAAATCTGAATGCCCCATTATCCAAGTAAATTTTCACACCTTTTGGAATACCAAGACTAGTATGTAACCCATCCTCCATAGCACGATCACGGCGAGTTGGGCTTCGATGAAACTCTGCGTAGGAAACCATTACTGCTTGGAGCATAGGTAAATAGTAAGTAGGATCTGAAGCATCCCATACCCGTGGCTTGATACTGACTAAATTCAAACCTGCAACGATCTCCATTTTAACCCTTCTTTATCATTTTCCCAAAACGCGCCGTGATTTTTTGACCTATTTCAGATGCAAGCTGCTCTCCAGCTTGTTTTGAGAGATGATGCGCTTGCTGCGTCACAGTAGGTATTAGATACCTAACAGGTTCCACAGCCATAAAAGAGTGATCTCGGTCAATCATGAAACCACAAGTCTTTAAGGATAATAGAATTTTCTGGACTATATCCTTCGGTTCCGCAAATGAATCAGAGTAGAAAAATTCATAGCGAGGAAGTTGCTGCTGTGGATTTTGGGAATGCCCGACATAAAACATATAAACATGGGCTAGTTCACACAACTTTTGGTAAGCAGTAATATTCACTTCTTGGTGCTTTTCCTGATAATCCTGGAAGTAGCTATCAAGGTCGTCAAGATCTGCCTTATCGTTTAAAGTTGCTCTTGTAGTGAATGAACGGTAAATTAGACAAGTAGTCACAGTTTGTTTTAAATCAACATCTACAAATGAAGGACAGGCTAACAGTAGACTCATTGCTTGCCCATCGCTAAGTGTATAATTACCGAATTCCCAAGTCGGATTAATCTTTTTTGCTATAAACCAATCAACAACTGCACTATAAACATTCAGTTGAACCTGCTTCGTAACACCGCAATAAACAACTTCATTCCTTTTTGCCCAACTCAAGCAATCAAGCAACTCGCGTATAGCTTCACGAGTGAAATCACCTCGCTTATTTTCAATATTGAGAAAGTTATCAAGATAAGCATCTTGTGGAAACAGACTACCATCTTTAAAAATGATATCAGGAGGGCGTGGATCTGCTTTCAGTAAAAATGTAAGGTCGAATCTGTAATGACCAACATCCATTGCTGAAGTAAGACACCTCTTATAATCTTCGTCTTCAAGTTCCTCTTGGTAAGACGGATCAATCAACATCCACCGTAGCAATTCCTCGTCCGTTCTTGGGTAAAAGATTGGGTCAAACTTCACACGGTTGTCCAGCACCTTTCGTAATGTACCCGCTGCATTGTGGATTACGTAAGGAGCATGACGCTTGAAGAAGCGTCCCGGAAACGGAACTGAATAATCCTTATGTTGGCTTACATCGGATCCTCCTATAATCGGAATTCGGTTACCCCAAGTGTTATTGTCAATTTTGGTTAGATTAAGGAAGTGTTCTCCAGAAATATGGTCGTTAAGATGTTCCCGCACGGCATCTTCATCAAGATCCACTTGCCATCGCGTGTTAGCATTAGTTGGTTGAGTAATTTTGATGTGTTTAGGGGTGCTCATCCCAAATCCGCGCATAGCTACTTTTCTCAATAAGTTTGCCAATGCTTCAGACTTAGGGCTGTTTTGCTCAATTTGGTATTTGAGATCAATAAAAAACTCTAGATAAAGATGTCGAGGGTCAACCGTTAGCAAGGCTTCACGCGCTTTCTGAAGTGTCATATGCCAATCTCGCTCAATTTCCACACATCGCTGCATGTACAAGACTGTTGTCTCTACCGGATCATGGTTATACGCCATCGGTATCTCCTTGTTTTAATTCTTTAATCTCACTAACCCATTTATTTTCCATTTCCGCAAAAATATCTGGTGTTTCGCCCCCCTCTGAATCTTCCGTTTTCCTCTTGCGGATTTTCACAGGAATTGCGTGTTTCACACACTCATAAGTTCCAGATAAAAGGCATGTTCCCTGCGGCATCTTTGACAAAGCACGTAACATTTCCTCAGAGGCATCTGCTCTCACTCCCCGAATAGCATCAAGTTGATCCGGTTCCAATGCGAAAACAAGTCGTGTGTTACATTGACGAATTGCTCGCTTGTCGATGTCAACAGGACTTTGTGTCATGAGCACCATTGCAATTCCATAATGCCGACCAATACGAACCCCTTCCCGGATAATTTGTTTGCAAGGACTTCCTTCTCCCTCGGGAACAAATAAGTGAGCTTCATCTACCACCGCTACATAAGGAGGAATGTGATTATGGCGCCGTAATGTCTGAAGCTCGCGTAAAACCGCTGTGGTAACCGGCTGTAACTGATTAGTCATCAGATGTTTACAATTGATCGATAAACAAGGATACAAGTACTTTCTCCAATCTGCCTTACCGAGGCTTTCACCGAAGATTTCATTACGCCTGAGACTTCTTGTTCGACTGACAGCCATACTGATGCTAGAGCCTCTGTCTGTCAACTCAGGTCCAACCTGTTCTATCCGTTCTAACAACTGATCAATTGAAAATTTAGGAATATTTTCAGACACCAACTCATTTTGCAATTCACTAAAGGCACGACTTATAATATCTCGTTGCAATTCGGTAGTTGCCACTGGAAGCAGATCTAATAATTCAGATTCTGTTAGGGAAGATATTCGGATAGTGAAATTTTCACCCGGCTTAACAACCTCTCCTCCTAACTTTTTCACTAGAACAGAGTATTCGTCCTGCGTATCAATAAAGACAATGGGTAAATCATGCCTAACAAGTTCTTCTGCGATAACACCCATCGCATAACTCTTACCGCTTCCTGTCGTTCCGCAGAGAAAGAGATGTCGCTGAATAGCCTCCCTCTTGAGAATAATTTTAGTTGGTGTGCCTGCAACCGTTTCACCAATTCTCAAACCAATTGACCCATCCTTAACCAGACCGAGCGTATCCACAATCTCACCCTCGCTAGCAATAAATACATCTGCCCCAGATTGAGGGAGAGTTTGTGGCGATTGCATGTTTCCATCAATAATCTCCTCAATCAATTCAGCTTCGGCGAGACGATAAATAATTGTACTATCTTCTTCCAGTGGATAGTTACTAGGCAGCCCCATCGTATCTCGAACATTGATGTCTTCTGGTCCTTCGTTCGGGTTGTGTTCACGAGCACTACGAACCCGGGCAATGAGTTTACATTTTATATTATCTCTTGACACGGAAATTGAAACAAGTGTACCTGGTTTGACATCTTGCCCAGTCTTTAGCTTAACCCGCACAGTCTCAAACGATGGCGTTTCTTCATCTGAAATAACCGTTCCTATTGATTCTGTATTAGGCACTTGGAATCTCCTTACAATCTTGAGTAACTTCCATTTCAAGTTGTTGTATAACCCATCCACTTCGCTTGTATCGAAATATTCACGAGCAGACATTTAAGTAAAGTGGTTTATAAACTATAGGACTTACGTGTTTCTCATCGGCAGGTGAGTTACTCATTCTGATGTTACTCTTTCTACTAACGACAAAGCTCCTTTGTAGCGAGAGTTTTATCAAACTCTCAAAAACGTTGATAAAACCCATGTTATTGATAGTTAGTTTTTCTATTGTTTCTCCAGCTCAGACACGCGATTCTGGAGTTCTAGTACACGTTCATAAAGTTCCAGTACCAGGTTTGCTAGATTACCAAGTGTATTGGGGTGAAAAACTCCAGAAGGTTCACTATGAAACAGAAGTTTCATTTCCTCACAGAATGTTTGATCTTCAAGAATAACTTTAGCACGATCAGTAACTTTCCCACGACTCCGTAGAGATGGATTCAGGATTTCAAAGGCTACGATTTCTGCAGCTTCTCGACTGCCTTTATCCGAGAACGATTCATGCAGCCACCAACGGATCTGACTAATTTTATCCGGGTTTAGAATGGTGGCAGAAACCCCTGTTGTGACGCTGCTGTCACGACGGATTATGTGTTGTCCAATTCGATCACGTAGGTCTTTGCTAAGCCCCACATATGCTACATCCCCATTTCGATCATACATCGCGTATATACCTGGATGCTTTGGTATTGTTGGACTTAAGGAAAGGTTAATCATAGTTTTAAAATCCTTCCTAACTTTAATGGAACAAAGTCCTTATTGGTTAAGCACAATTTCAATTAACAACCGCGGATTTCGTCTTATTTGCTCAAAAACGTATAAGCCGTCACGATATACAGCATCACACAATCCTTTGAACACAAGACCCTTAAGGTTATATCCAGTAGCACCATCAATTTGGTACGCTAAATCACGCCCGGCACAAACAACATGGATATCTGGTAAAAACTTAGAAAATACATACTTCCAACTCGGAGCTGCTAAGTAAACCTGGACAATTGTATTAGGAACTTTAAACGGGAGTTGCAATGCTTGAACGTATTCTTTACCTAATAGGTAGAAAACAAGATCATAACCTTCAATCAAGGCTTCTACCTGTTCATGGATTTGAAGATTACTGCTGCGTTCCAAAATTTCCTTTTTCTTTAATTTTTGAAACGTAACATTGTACGGAACAATAACATCATTCTCACTTAATAGTCCATATCCAGCGGAAATAATGTGTAAATCGGCAACTGTCTGACCATGACTTTTGCGAAGTTGTTTCAATCCCGCCATCAGGTACCGATGTTGTTCACCTGTATACATCTCTACAGCAGAATCTTTGAAGTCTCTCAGCTCGGCAGTTCGTTGGCAAAGACGTTCAGGTGAAGCAAAATCTTCACACTTGAGTTGGTTCGCGGATTTATGTTTTTTTCGACCTGTGCAAGAGGTGATAACTAATATTCGCATCAACTTAGCTACTCCTACTGATTCTGAACAATTTCAATTAACTGCTGTGGGTCTTTTTTGACTCGCTCAAAGACTTGGGAACCGTCACGACATGCAGCTTCACACAATCTCCTCAACACAACCCCCTTCATCGCCCAATTTGTGGTGCGAAGGCTTCTCCGTAAACTGCTTCCAGTCTTAACAACGTGAACATTCGGCAAGTTTTTATTAACGACATGCTTGTGGCTCCGTGCCAGCAAGAAAATTAGTGTTGTTGCTCGCTCTACCTCAAAAACGCGCTGCAGTCTCACAAGGTCTTCCCATCTCAAGATAGATAAAACGAGGTCGTAGCCTTCGATTAAAGTCACCATGGACTCAAGGAAGCCAGTCTCATCGTATTCTAAAGGCTCAGGGTTCTCAGGTGGAATGATATTAAAAGGAACAATATGATCGTTTTCGCTAACGGGAACCCTTTGTCCATCAACGCGACAAAAATACCACGGAAAATACAAATCAAGCGTGTTCTCGCCGTATTGATCGTGTTTCCGAATTTGTTTTAGTCCTTGGCGTAATTGCCTATGTAGGGGCCCAGTGAACATCTCTCCAGCAGGAGCACTGTAACCAGATAGTTCGTTTATCCGACTCTCCAAACAGGCAGGCGGTTCAAGATCTTCAAAACGGATGCAATTATCAGGTTGATATTTTTGTGTAACTGTGTAAGAACTTAGAACTAATATTTTCATGTCAACACCTTCGCCAAAAAAGTTGAAAGTTATACCAAATTTGAAAAATAAATTCGTATTTAAGAGATTTCAAAATTCATATATCGAAAACCCAATATAAGAGGCGCAATGAATTGCGCTACTACGAACCAGACTTCCATTAATGAGAAACGATTATTCAGAAACTGCAACACCTTTTCCCCAAGGTGTTTATAGGAAAGGAAATCACAGAATACCAAACCCATTTTCAAGAGAAATAACACACAAACGTCCGACACTAATGCCTGGATATTACTTAAATCGCCCAAATTTTAGACTTGACTACTTGCGATTTCAATTAACTGTTGAGGGTCTTGTTTGACTTGCTCAAAGACTTGGAAACCGTCACGACATGCAGCTTCACACAATCTCCTCAACACAACCCCTTTCATCGCCCAATTTGTGGTGCGTAGGCTTTTCTGCAAGGCACTTCCGGTCTCAACAACGTGGAGGTTCGGCAAGTCTTCATTAACGACATGCTTGTGGCTCGGTGCCAACAAGAAAATTAGCGTTGTCGCCCGTTCTATCTCAAAAACGCGTTGCAATGATTGAATATCGTCTTGCCGCAATAGCGAAAAGACGAGATCATAATTGTCAATCAGACTTGCCATCTGCTCAGGGACCCCGCTCTCACCATATTCTAAAACCTCAAGCTCGTGAAGCGGGGCGGTATCAAAAGGGACGATAATGTCGGTCTCGTTAACCGGACTCTTTTTTCCATCAACACGGCAAAAATACCACGGGAAATAGAGATCAAGGGTTATCTTACCGTCCTGATCGTGTTCCCGAATCTGTTTTAACCCTGTCCGTAATTGTGTATTCATGGGACCCGAAAACATATCTCCAGCGGGCGCGCTGTAGTCCCTGCTTTCACCATACCAACCCTCCGCATTGTAACCACAGAGTTCCTTTATTCGCGTCTCAAGACGTTCAGGTGGCGTACAATCCTCAGCTCGGAGCGGATTATCGGGTTTCTGCTTTTGCCCAGTTGTGTAAGGACTTAAGATCAATATCTTCATATAAATGGCTGCTGGCTATCAGTTAAAAGGTCTTTGGGTTCAGTTATTGCTGATAACTATGACGCGGATTGCTGTCCTCGATTCCAGAGATACAAAATAGGACTTGCGATAAAGACCGAGGAGTAGGTGCCTATCAACACCCCGACGATAAGTGCTAAGGCGAAGGTGTTAATTTCCTCACCGGAACTGGAGTAGCCAAAGATAACCAAAACAACAAACAACGTTGTCAAAGACGTGATAACAGTCCGACTCAGCGATTGGTTGATGCTTCGGTTAATGACAGTAATGTAGTCTGTTCCGCGTAAGGATTGCGAGTTTTCTCGAATCCGGTCAAACACGACGATCGTGTCGTTGAGCGAATACCCGATAATCGTAAGAAACGCCGCCACTGTCGGTAGATTAATCTCTTTCGACAAAACAGCAAAGACACCTAAGGTGATTAGCACATCGTGGACGAGCGCGGCTATCGCGCCGATAGCGAACGGGAACTCAAACCGCCAAGAGATATAAATCAACAAAATGACGATCGACGAGAGCACAGACCAGAGCGCAGCCCATTTGAGGTCGCGTCCGACGCTCGGTCCGACTTCAGAGACGTTGACCCCACCAACGAGTGCCTGCCAACCGTCTCCGCCTTCCAGAAGCGCATCTCCGCCTTCCAGAAGCGCATCCGTAAGAATTCTACCGACACTCGCTTGGATTTGGACAGTGGCATTCTCACTCAAGTCAATTCCGATAGGGTTCGCGAAAGTTAAGTTAATTGCGTCGCCTTCGGCACTGTCTGCCCGTGCGATAATCTCATTGCGTTGTTGCGAAGTGCCGTCAATAAGTTGAACGGTGTCGCCTTCTGCTAATAGATGTGCTTTTTCAGCGGTCTGACTCACCTGAAGGCTGGTAGCGGTTGCATCCCCCGGATCCGCCATAATCGGGATATTAATGAGTTGTTGCTGAAATTCGGGACGATGCCCCAGAGAGATCGTGGCTTGGTTCTTTCCCTTGTCAATCTGAATCGTTGCGCGATCGTAGCCCAATTCGTTTAATTTCGCTTCCAATTCGGCTTCAGTTACCACCCGATTGAATTCAGCTCGGATTTTAACACCACCACGAAAGTCAATCCCAAAGTTCGGTCCCTGATGGATTCCCAGGAAAACTAAGCCGATAGCGATGACCACCGCTGAAAATACAAAGCCAGTGCGGTGTTTGCAAATAAAATCAAAGATTGTATTTCTAAGTACTTCC
>CAZQIP010000200.1:0-45449 GCA_964593655.1 uncultured bacterium
GATGTTCAAACGAAAGTGGTACTGGGCATCTACTGCAATTGTTGTTCTCTGTATCAGCGGAATTGTCCTCTTTTTAAAGTCAAAAGCTGAAACTCAAGAACCGATAAAAACCTACAAGGTGGTAACACCAGACCCGAAAACAAGAGCAACAAAGGAAACTGGTAAGGAAGAAACGGGCATCACTACACCGCACAGCCATGATCGCAACCACGACCACAGTCACGGGCATTCTCATGAGACTGTGCCGCACTTCCACACGGAGGAAACGAACATCCACAATCGTGAATACGATTGGCGAGACGATGACGCGTTTGATGTTGCACCTCCAAAGAGCGATCCGTGGAAACAAACCCATCCAGAGAGTGAAACTACTGACACCGCTGATGATACATATCCACCCCGAGACTGGTACAAAACGGAAGATCCCGTGTTACGCGCCGAGTATTTTTACGCTCAACTCCTAAAGCAATTTGGGGACATTCCAGAAGTTCACACTGTTGGCGAATACAACTTAGATGTTGTCAGAGGTGAACCTCTCACACTTAGTAAGATTGAAGCCTATCTTGAAGCAAATTATCATCTCTTTCCCAATGAGAAAACTAAAAAAGCAATCGAAGACTTCAAGGAGCTAAAAGCATCCGGTGCCGAAATTGGCGTCAAATAAAGGTGTGATATGAAAAGAATACTTAACTATCAACATTTTCTTTATTTTCGTTTTCTGCTGAGTTTATGTCTTCTTTTCGGGTGTGGCGAAGCGGCAGATGAAGAAGACATGTTATCAATAGATCATATCCTGGAGGGAGAATTCCAATGGCCCTCTGGAGCAACGGGTGAACTCTGGGAACTCACAGATACCGATATTGCAGAACTCATGGCGATAACCCCACCGCCAGATTGGTACAAGACGGAGGATCCCGAGTTACAAAACAAATATTATTTTGCGCAACTTCTGAAGCAATTTGGCGATATTCCTGAACTGCGCTACATTATAGCATTTCTGCGGAAACCTGGGAAAAGTATAACACGAGATCAAGCCATCGCGTATTCTGAAGCCCAGTACCGTCTCTTCCCGAATGAAAAAAATCTTGAGGCCCTCTTAGAAATCTCATCACTTCCAACGCAACCTCAGATATCTCCCTACAGAGATGGACATCAATGGATGAAAGAAGATCCGGAAGGATACATGGTCGTAGCGGAACGAGAACTTCTGCGTCGATACGGAGATATTCCAGAGGTCCATACCTATGTGCGTCTGGAACTCAAAAGATTGTTAGGTAAAAAACTAACGGATGCGGAACGGGCGGCGAAAAATGCCGCAGCCTTACATCTTAAGAATCTTGACGAACAACGTGAGGATAATGATAACTAAGCAATATTAAATAATAAGTTTAGATTTTCGGATTTCCGAGATGTGCCGAACCTCCGTAGGGGCGGGGTTTCACCGCCCGCCAGCGAGGGGCAATGTGCTTATTTAATACTGAAACTTGCTAATACCATTTCTAAATAATGTTATCACATTATCGGTTTTTGTGATATGTGTAGCGATGTGGAACAAACTAACAGTTTTGCGGCGTATTCGCCCAGATGCGACGTGCATCATTCTACATAAAGAGAGGTTTATTAACAGAAATGGCATAAGTCTCGCTACACTTTTTATCGTACAGGTGGGTTGATTCTTCTTTCTAAAGGTGAGTTGCCTCCTTAGATACTGGCTTATGTCAACAAAATTACCAAAGGTGAAAGGTAAAAAAATCGTACCAAACTTTCAGCGTGGGGCGCGTTTCATTTTACCTATCACCGTTTATCTCATAAGGAGAACAAATGTTGAAAAAAATGTTGGGAGGATTTTCCCTCCTTATCTTTGTATTGACTTTTATAATGCCTTTACTGATTATTCCCAACACCGCCAATTCAACTGACAATCGCGTAGATATTTACCTTTACAGAATTCGCCTGGTTTGTGCTGATGGGCAGGTTATAGGGAGTTATGATGAATGGCGAAGTGTCTCATGGACAGACGAGAGTACTCATCCAGGAGATTACTGCCATTGGGTAGAATTTTGCTATTCTGTGTGGAAAGATGGTAGGTGGCAGGAAGAGTGTGAAGATATCTGGGTTTGTGATCACAGAGACCATAATATAACGTACCGTCTCTATAATACTCCAACATATGTCGATAAGCCTATGAGTGAAAGGGCATGTCGTTAACTTGTTTAAGATCTCTACTTGCACGTCAGTATACGGCCTAATCAGGCATCAATACTGACAGAAATTCAATAGGGAAACGTAGTTATGCTACATCGCTACTACGTTTCCCATTTCCAATTTGACAAACCATGTCTCCAAAACCCTTAAAACTCACTGAAGCACCCCACTGGGACGGAGAAACTCTCATTCTCGACGTTAAGACAATACCTCCGCTTAGCGAGACATTTTTAACAATCCGCACTTGCGGCCCAGGCGCACAGCAAATTGCTCCACATTTGCAGTTTGCTGACCTTTTGCTGCTTTTCTTTCCAACTAACACATCCTTAGCACTCCGCTACAGTGCAAATAACAGGCTATACATCATTACCTCTGACGAAGAGACAAAGATTAATATTGAAAAGAGGGAAATCCTAACAACATAGAAACTTGTATTCCCCCAAACTTCTAAAACGATTACCAATCCACACACGCGAGCCACTTTGCTTACATACCTCGGCGAACACGCACCGACCCACTACACACTCTTCCTTTTTTCAATCAATCAAGGGTAAATTGGATTGTATCGAAACGACTTGCGACTTCTGCGACTTTTGGTTTGAGTTCTTCAGGTGTCCCGCCAGCGAGTGCTGAGACAATACACTCTGCGATGTCCGGGGCATCCGCGGGGATCATGCCCCATCTGGTGACTTCTTGAACACCGATCCGCAATCCAGATGTCCCGACTTCCGGTGCTAATCCTGCTGCACCCGTAATAATATGGCACGCCTCAAGATGGTTTGCGAGCGCGCCGCCCTCCCCATACTTATCTACAATCAATATCAAGGTATGCGACTCCGTGAAACCAAGATCGGCACCGAGCATCGGGACACCGCGTTCCGCCAACGCTTGACCGAGTGCTTTTGCGTTCGCAACAATCGCAGCTGCTTGTGCTTCGCCGCATTCCATCCACTCTATAAACGTTCCTGCTAACGCCGGAAGTCGATTCAGGTGGTGATTGCTCATCAGCAACGGATAGACACCTCTCGCAACTCGCTCAGCAATAGAGGCATCGTTCATCAAAACCATTCCACCCTGCGGTCCCGCAAGCGTCTTATGTGTGCTGGAAATGATGACATCCGCACCTTCTTCAAAAGGCGACTGAAACCGTTTACCCGCTATGAGTCCAATAACGTGTGAGGCATCGTAGATGAGGTACGAATCTGGATGCGCTTGGCGCATCGCTTTTTTCAATTCCCGTACGGGTTGTGGGAAAAGAAACACACCGGAGCCGACGTTGACAATTCTGGGTTTGTGTTTTGCAATCAGCGCGAGGGTAGCATCGAGATCGATGTTTGAACGCTGTCCGTCCCACGGAATCGGAATCGACTCTAAGTCTATCTTGAGGGGTGAGGAGAATAGTTTTTGGGCGTAATGGTGTCCGTTATGAACCTCTAACGCCGTATCGCCTGGCTCAGCCAATGCAAAGGTTGTTGCAATCCCTGCGATGTTCCCTGATAATGGGCGGAAATCGACGTGCGCTGCGCCGAAGAGTTCCTTTGCTAACGCCTGCGTGTACCCTTCTATTTCGGCAATATAGCGGTTGCCCTTGTAATTCCGTTGGTAAATATCAACCCCAGAATAATTCCCATACCGCCGTGCCAACCGCTCGTCAAACAGTTCTTCTACTAACGGTGAAGGCGTGTTCTCCGAAGCAATGAGATTGAGACAAGTGTCCCGATATGTTTGATGTTTATCAAGAAGTGAAGTGAGTTTTTGAACTTTTGGGTTATGCGTCATTGAAGGAAACCTCCATTTGGTTGTAGCACAAGGGACGGAGAAATTGCTTGACGTATCACTGTAAATTAGTTAGTATGAAAGGAAACAAACAATCACGATGAGGGAATTATGTATGCCAAAATCGACAGATATCCGCATCCTTGACGTTCATTACGATTTTGAAGAACACCAATACCGAACCCCGCTGAAGTTCGGCGGTGTGCCGACAGATCACTGCGTCCTTTTTAACGTTCGCATGCAAGTTCAGACGCGCGACGGCAAAGAGGCAGAAGGTAAAGGCTCCATGCCGCTCGGTAACGTCTGGGCATTTCCACCACGCTACGCGCCTTTTGATCAGAGCCTCGCGGCGATGAAAAAACTTGCCGAATTAGCGGTAACGGCGACACGAGATTGCACGCTCTGCGCGCATCCACTCGAACTTTCCGAAGTGCTTGAACCCGAATTCTTACGCATCGCGGACGAGTTGTCTCACGATATGCAACTCACATCGCCGATGCCGAAACTTTGCGCCGTCGTTACAACGAGTCCGATTGATGCTGCAATCCACGATGCGTTCGGAAAAGCAAACGGTATCAATAGTTACAACGGCTTAGGTAAAGACTTCATTCAGGCAGATGTATCACACTTTTTGAACGAACAGTTCACCGGAAAATATCTCGACCAATACACTTCACGCCAACCGAAGCCTAACATGCCGCTCTATCATCTCATCGGCGCGCTGGATCCGCTCACTGATGCCGATATCGCAGAACGTCTCAATGACGGTCTACCGGAGACGCTCCCTGAATGGATTGCCGCTGACGGATTGACGCACCTGAAAATTAAACTTAACGGCGACGATCTGGATTGGGATGTCGCACGCGTCCTCGCGATTGATAAAGTCACCGCGGAAACACAAGCAAAACGTGGTGTTGAGACTTGGCACTATTCCGCTGATTTTAACGAAACTTGTCAAGATGTTGAATATCTATTGGCATTTCTCAAACAGATTCAAGCGTCAGAAAGTAACGCCTTCCAACGCCTTGCTTATATCGAGCAACCGACAGATCGAGATCTGAAGGCACACCCTGAAAATAAGATGCACAAAGCCGCAAAAATAAAACCCGTGGTGATCGACGAATCGCTAACCGACTTCGAGACCTTCCTATTGGCACGTGAGCAAGGGTATTCCGGTGTCGCGCTCAAGGCGTGTAAAGGGCAGTCTCAGGCGTTGTTGATGGGTGCCGCCGCTGCAGAATATGGTATGTTCCTCGCGGTACAGGACCTGACGTGTCCGGGGGCATCGTTCTTACACTCCGCTGGACTCGCTGCACGCATTCCGGGTGTGACGGCTATTGAGGGCAACGCTCGCCAATTCTGTCCGAATGCTAACGACGGTTGGCGAGATGAATTTCCGTCAATTTTCGACATCACCGATGGTACAGTCGGTACACACATTCTCACTGCCCCCGGGCTTGGACATTGATATACCGTGTTCTTTATTTTGGAGTCGGAGCACCTTTTTTGATCTGACCCCATTGTGTCGGCATCTTACCTTTTGGAGAGACCGATAACGTATAACCGGGAACCCAATTGACCTCCCAATCACTTCCGGGGTGATCCGTTAATTGGGTTATTTTCTTTGTTGCGATATGATACTTATAGATATTATAGTTGGCGTTATTGCTTAACATAATCCTGTTTAGCTTAAGTTCTCCCGCACTCAACAGTACAGATTCACCGTTATCCATCCAATCAATATCTTTCGACTTCCATTTCTTTGATATACTCAACTGAAGTATGTGTTCGCCGTTCTGATCACAAATGAGATAGCGATTCGCCTTAAGGATAAGGAATTCAAAAACCCCTCTCGGTTCAAATGTATACTCGGTCTCAGCGTAGAGTATCTGTTTCGCATCCGGCGACCACCTGGGGCTGCTACGATCAATGATCCGCCCTTCAACAGCGGGCGGTGGCAACAACTTCCGGAGGTTTCCACCATCTGCATCCATCATCCAGATATCTCCACCAGGACCGCCACTAATGGCGAATGAGGTGCTTGCGAAAGCAATCTGTCTACCATCCGGCGACCAATCGGACGAGTTAGCGATGATGTCTGGAAGTTGAATCATCTCACCGCTCTCTATGTTCAGTATATTTGTGCCGCGTTTTTTGAATGTATCCGTTGTAAAAAGAATCCGCTTCCCATCGGGTGAAAATGAAGGTTCGCCATTTACGCCGAATTGTGGTTCCATGAGAAGCCGTACGTTTGTCCCGCTGGCATTCATCAGGAAAAGATGATACTCATGACTTCCAGATAAATTCACTGGCATCAGAAATACAATTTGCCTACCATCCGGCGACCACCGCGGATGATGTGGATGATAAAACACCGGTTTATCGGTCAGTAGCCTCACATTACTACCATTGTCGTTCATGACGTAGATTCCAGAACTACCATCGCGTTTAGATCCAAAAACGATTTTGGCATCTGCAACGGTTGAAAAAAGGAATAAGAAACAGCAAAAAGTCGGTAAAATAATTCGCATGACTGGCTCCTTTGAAAAAAAGATAAATTACCGGATCAAGAAAATTTTTGAGGCGATTCGGAATCCCTCAGTTCACTGCCCTCTGAATCAGCAACAGTGATATTGGTGACGACGTTTCGTTGTTCAGGCAGTCGGACAGGGAAATCTTTAATCACATCGTTAATCAATTGTTTGATGATCGCTTTGACTGAATCAAATGGGACACATTCAAGAACGATGATGGCGCGATGTTTTGAAGGCGCGATGTTATACGTCAACCCATACTGGAGCCCGAGTTGCATCAGTTCCGGTTCGACGCTGACAGAAATCTGTCGACACTCCTGCGGTGTGATGAAAAAACTATCAACGATGAAGTGCGTGTGAATCCACGCCTCTCTCTCTTCAACGATCTTCATATTTTTAATTTACCTTGCGGTTCGGTCAGGTAGGTTAGAAATTTTACGTTCCTTTCCGTACATCCGCCCTCCACTACGTTACGGGCTACACACCTTGGATCTTGAAAAAATAGTCATCTCTTAATTCTACCTTATCGTTCATTGTAGTATTAACAGCAAAAAGTGTCAATGCTGTGAAAAGGTTATAGATTGCCGAATTGGTACTTCACCGAATTGCTGAACCTCTCCGTTGTGCCAACGAATCTTGAAACTATCTATGCGTGAGGCACTGCCTAACCCGAAGCAGAGGCGGAGGTCATTGCCTGAGAGATAACTTGCGCCACAGACGATTTCTCTTAAAAACGTCGTCCCGCCAGCTGCCAACTGAACCTGCGCCCCGATCGCATCAGTATTGCCATCTGCGCCGACCAATTTCACCGTTAGCCACGCGTTCGCATTCCCAACCGCGTTGCTCAAGATGACCGCCGGACGGTTGGACTGACACAGCACGACATCCACATCGCCATCCATATCTATATCCCCGAAGAGCATGCCGCGCACCACATAAGGCGTTTCATTCAAACCCGCTTCAGCGGTCATCTCAGTGAAGACGACACCGTCCGCTGAGGGCCCCCCTCGGTTATGAAAAAGTTGCACAGGCTGTGCGTAACTCATTTTCGCGTCAATCTGTTTTACGTTGTCCCAGATGTGTCCATTTCCGACGAGTATATCCAACCAACCGTCGTTATCGAAATCGATGAAACGGGTGCCGAAGCCGAGTGAATAGAAAGATGGATCGGCGAGGTTTGTGTCGAACGTCACATCCTCGAAATAGCCATCACCATCGTTCTGCATGAGGCAGTTCGCCTCTAATGAGAAATTCGACACCCACAGGTCAATATCACCGTCGTTATCATAGTCCGCCGCGTCTATCCCCATTGACCCATTTGCTAAACCGTCGCCGTTGTAGGCAACACCGCGGAGGACACCTTCTTCGCGAAAAGTTCCGTCACCTTGATTCATAAAAAGCGTATTCGGAGACATATCGTTTGCCACGTAAATATCCAACCATCCATCGCTATTCACGTCTGTAAAGACAACGCCTAATCCGCGTGTCGTCGGCTCATAGACACCGGCGGATTTAGTAATATCTGTAAACGTGCCATCGCCATTATTACGGTAAAGCACATCTGCGATGCCGTGATATTCGTTGGGTCCACAGTAGATACGCAAAGTGTTCTTGTAATAGCAAGGAATATCGGTTTCAAGTGCGTATTCAACGTAGTTGCAAACATAGAGATCCAAATCCCCATCCCTATCAATATCAGCGAACGCGGCACTCGCGCTCAGTAGCGGACAACCCACCTGTGCCTGCTCGGTTACATCAGTAAACGTGCCATCACCGTTGTTGCGATAAAGCACGTTTTCTCCCAAGTTCGTTACGTATAGGTCGCGGTACCCATCAGCATTGTAATCCGCAGCGACAGCACCGAGTCCGTAACCCGTATCACCGACGTTTGCCGATGCTGTGATGTCAACAAACACACCGTCATCGTTTCGATAAAGACGATTTGTGGGCAGCGGTGCTGTTGATGAAGAAAGCGCATTGCCTTGAACGAGGTAGAGATCAAGGTCTTCGTCGTTATCAAAGTCAAAGAGCGCGC
Source organism: uncultured bacterium (assembly GCA_964593655.1). Taxonomy (GTDB): domain Bacteria; phylum Poribacteria; class WGA-4E; order WGA-4E; family WGA-3G; genus WGA-3G. The sequence goes on from CAZQIP010000200.1 coordinate 8,551, forward strand.
CGCCGCTGCCCATCGTTTCAACGAGTCTGCGCTCGGCAGAAAAGCCGTTGATATGCTTGAAGTCAAGTCCCATGGCATCGGTCACATCGCGAAAATAAGGTTCAGTACTACCAAGCAGTGGAAATATGAAGAGAAGAAACGGTGCCAACAAGCGGAACCGGTGGTGTTTTCGTTGGAACATAGTGATAGGTAGATTAGTTTTTGATTTTTGGGCGCGGACGAACCACCCGAAACCCAATCGTATGTGTTGAATCCAATGGATAGAATTTGAACCGCAAACTTGAACGGAGGAACGCGCTGCCGACATCCCACGCGCCCCCTCGAATAACCCTTGAGCGAAGTACGTCACGGAAAGGGAGATTGATCGGATTGCGTGGCACGCCTTTTCCGTTTCGCTGATAGGCTGTCGGACTGTATTCATCAAGGCACCATTCCCACACGTTTCCGGCGAGATCCGCGATGCCGTCCGGCGACTCGCCTTTCGGAAACTGACCCACCGGTATCGGACGATTGTAGCGGCGTGCGAAGTTGGCATGCTGACGCGCTTTCGGGGGTGTGTCCCCCCACGGATATGTTCGTGCCTCTGTGCCGCGTGCTGCACGCTCCCACTGCGCTTCAGTGGGGAGGCTTCCACCGATCCACTCCGCGAACGCTTGGGCATCAAACCATGTCACACCAACAACGGGTTGCGTGTCGCCGTTGAGTGTCTCATCTTCCCACGTTTTTTCGCCGTTGTGTCCGCGCGGTGTAGGGCGGTGCGTTGCTTCAATGAAGGCGCGATATTGCGCGTTCGTAATCTCATACCGCGTGATTTCGTAAGCACTCAGATAGACCTGATGTTGTGGTAGTTCAGCATCAAAGGTGTGCTGCTCAAGCATGGAGCTGCGCAATTTCGCATCTTCATAAGCGGCGTTTGCCTCTTCGGGTGTTGAACCCATCAGAAAAGTGCCTTCGGGAATAGAGACCCATTCTATAGTAGTGAGGACCTGCTGAGCGGCACTGTTAACTTCGGAAACAGTAGAGTTGTTATGGATGACGAGGATGAATACGACGATTGTAAAGCAGACGCGTTTCATTTGGACTTAACTTTTTGAGAATCGAATTTCCTTAAAGAGAATCTGGTCCAGACCTCATCAAGATTATCGCCAGTGCTAGAGGATCCGCCGTATGTTACTATATAACTTTCGCCGGTGGCGATGCGTAATCTATCGAATATTTGAAAAATATCTTCTACATCCCGTGGACTTTTGGGCTTGGTAACACGGCACTTCAAAACATCGGGTGGTTTAGAAAAGGATTTATCATATTCCAGATAAGGGTAATCTTCTAAGATATTCTCAAGAATGCTTTCAGAAATTTCGCCCAATTCCCCCACAGAACAGTCTTCATCATGTCCTATGTAATCATCATTAAGCAAAAACTCCTTCCTACTTAGGGCTTTCCGAACAATATCAATAATCTCTCCCGATGCCTTCTGCAAAGTTTTTTCCAATTTCTCGCGCGGAATGTCTCCTAATTGGTCATCCCTAAGAGTCGCAATGAAAATTCCTTTGCTCAGATCCATGGGCAATCCTTCTTCTTGTTCAACGCCATTGAGAGCGTACCGAACCCGTCCGAAAAAGGTAGGTCCATATCCATGCACATTAAGTATTTCCATACGCAAGAATTCAATGAAATTACTGGCCGACAGCCCCTTCAAATCAATGACGCGCATTTCATACATGCTCATTGTAACCCCTCCTCTGAAAAATGTAGATCCATACCGGAAAACTCCACATCAAAACGGTTTTTGACACAATGGGCAGGTATGTGACCGCACGCGAGAATCTCAGCATCTCGTAGGGCTTTCACAAGTGCTTCTAACTGAGATGTGAGATTAGGAGCGCAAGGCACACCTGGCCCCGGTGGTTGAAGCTCTCTGCCTATCTGAAAATGCAACATATCGCTGGGACTAACGACTCCGAGTAAGAAATTTGGAAGTCCATTGTGCTGGTAAAAAGGATACTCACTTTCGGAGTCAGCCATTGGTAAACTCAACGCGACTTCTTTAATCGGATCAAGAATTTTGAGGTCCGACGGTAACGGAATATCAATCTCTATCTCATAAACGTAGCCTGGATTGGTTGATGTAGGTATTTCAGTACCATTCATGGCATAATCCCACGCAACTGCATAAGAACGAGTCAACGAAATGTAAGGACTATTGTCAGTCCCTGTTGCAATATGCTCTATGAGAGCTTTAGTCTCCGGATGAGTTGCCGGGGATCTTGCCGTAAAACCTACGCCTCGTGAATCGTGGACATGCCAATGCGTACCGATCCCTGCCCCTTTATAAAACGTAGCCATAACTAACGAGGCCCAGGCACGCTATGCCGGCGTTTTAGGTCGCCCCAAGCGATTGGCAATTTTGCACGCGGCGAAACATCAAACGGCACGAGAAGGTCTTCAAAGTACTCATACTGTGCAATCTGTTTGCCCTTGCTATCACAGATACCGACGTAAATGCCGACCTCAAGCGGTTGATCGAATTCCTGTTCGGTTTCACCGATGTCAATCCATTTGTCGTTGGCTTTCCGTTTCCACCACGCTGTGAAGGCATCACCCTCACGGCGGAGTCGCATGTAAATATCCATTTCGCCTGCAGGGTCTTGGAAATTGGGAACCGTGCCGGCCAGTCCTTCACCACCATCAAACTCGCGTTTCTGGTACTGGATAACGGCATTATTGCCATTTGCGGGTCCGCGTCCCCAGAGTTTAATCGTCACCCATTCACCGTCGCGGCCTTGACGGTCCTTTGTTGTTGGTGAGTAGGCAGCGATCCCTGCAACCACGCAAGCATCTTCGTAATCCATGTAGAGATGCGTCTCTACATCAAAATCACCTTCATGTTCCTGATAGAGTCGGTTCGTTGTGTCCGAGGGCCAGAGATTTCGGTTCAGTTCACCGGTGACATGAAGCCATCCGGCTTTCGTTTTCCCCATGTCCCATTTTTTCGGTTCAACGCCTGCTTCATCAGAAGTTTTCCACTTCCAATTCGGGTTCTTCAAGGCGTTTCCATCAAACGGATCGCCAAGAGAAGGGGCTGCTTCGGCAGAGAAAACGCCGAAAATCATAACAACACCAATAAGCGATAAAGTAGCTGCTATTTTCAACTTTCATCTCCATAAAAATGCTGGCGACATGGAAAGCCGCCAGCGGTTTAGAAAAATTACGAACGATGTTCGCTTCTACTGCTTTTTCAATTCACCCCACGTGACTGCAAGCCGATCGCGCGGATCAACGGGCGTTGCGGGGCTTGAGGCTTCCCGGAAATAGTCAAATGTGACCGTCATCCTACCAGCTTCGCTTTCACCTTCACAGATACCGACATAAATGCCAACTTCAAGCGGATCCGCGAGTTCATTGGTTACTGTACCTACAGAAACCCAATCGCCTTCTGCATTCGGCTTGAACCAAGACTCATATTCATCGCCATCACGTGTGACACGCAGTTCAAGCGGAATAACGCCTTGTGCCGGGTTGTAGTCGGGTTGTGTGCCGACATATCCCAAATCAGCAGTATCATTTTCACGACGTTGATACTGAAGCACTGCATTATTGCCTTGCGCAGCACCGCGTCCCCACAACTTCAGTGTCACCCACTGCCCATCACGGTCCTGGTGATCTTTTGTCGTCGCAGAATACACGATGATGCCGGCAACAGTGCAAGCATCCCCATAATCAACAGTCATTGCCGTTTCGATATCAAACTGTGCTTGATCGGTGATCTGGTAGAAACGTGTGCTGGTATCATCGCCCCACACATTCTGATCGAAACCTGCCTCAGCAGAGAGCATACCACCTTTCAGTTCCCACGGGCTTTTGTCGCCATCCTTGACTTGCCAGAAGGATTGAAGGTCTTGACCGCTGCCAACGAATTCATCGCTCAGCAATGTTTGCGCGAAAACGCCAGGGATAAGGCACGCTGACAGAAACAAAATTGCAACTATACACGTAATCTGTTTCATTAGATAATCCTCTTTATTTTTTCGTACAGAACAGCACCTGTCTATTTTGAGTGAACATCTTCTCTCAAATAATTTTTGGTTTCGTCCGTACAAGTGATTAATTACGTATATATTAGCACATTGATAGGAAAAATTCAACTTTTTTCTTGCTATTTCGTAACTTAACTAATGAATTGAAAAAAGATTGCAGATCGCCTTGCAATGCGTATTATGAATATGTTAAAATTCAGAATTGACCGAGATTCACGCTCAATTACACGTCATTTCTCTTTAGGAGGCAGACTATGAAGGTAGGTATTCGGGACGGCATGCTACCCGTTTCGTTTGAAGAATCGTTTCAGAAAGCAAAAGATATTGGATTTGATGGCATCGAAATTTGCATGGGAGTCAACTACCGTGAACACGCGCTCTGGCAGGACGGTGGGATTGATAAGGTGAACGGCTTGGCAGATGCCGCAGGCATTGAGGTGTCCTCGCTATCGCCGGGCGGTTTCACAGCCTTTTCGTTTATGCATCCGACTGACAGCACGCGGACCGAGGGGATAGCGAAGCTGCAATATCTCTCAGAGACCGCACCAGAACTCGGTGCGAAGGTGATTCTGGTACCCTTTTTCGGAGGCGGCCAGATCCAAGATGAGCACATCAACGCACCACGGTTGATTGATGGACTCAAAACCGCTGCAGAAACGGCTGAAAAACATGGGGTCTTTCTCGCAATCGAATCAACACTCAGCGCGGAACACCATCAACAAATTATTGATAATGTCGGTTCATCAGCCGTTGGTGTCTATTACGATATGGGGAACGCAACCGGGTTCGGCTACGATTCGCCCTCTGAAATTCGGCGTTTAGGTACCGCAATCACGCAGATGCACATCAAGGACACGGGTGGCAATCACGCTGGCGAGGGTGATGTTGACTTTCCGGCAGTTTTTGATGCTGCGCATGCTGTAGGCTACGATAGTTGGTTCGTACTCGAAACGCCCGGTAAGGACGATCCGGTTGCGTCAGCAGCAAAAAACCTCAATTTCGTGAGGAACAATTTTTGAGATGATAGCCACCTGCTATCTGTTATCGGAGACTTGTACGTTTCAATATCGGAACCCGTCCTACACGGAGGAGTTGGCATGAACAGTCCAAAAACGATAGTCCCACGCTCCGAAAGCGAGAAACTGCTGTCCTTACCGACGCGCGAAGCAGAACAACTCTTTCAAAGCTACGGAAAGCAACAGCAATTGGAGATTCTCAGCGCGACCCGCAACCCGAGAGCCCGGGAGCGAATCTATTACCTTGTACCCGATTGCACGGAGCTTATTCAGGAAAGCCCGACTGAGGATGTGCTCCAGGTTTTGGACACAATGCTCGGTACAGGTCTCGCCTCAGTCCTATTACCCTGTCTTTCAAACGATCAATTTGAGGAACTGTTAGACATTGCCGTCTGGCGCGATGGAAAACTTGACGAAGAATCCTTGGACCTCTGGCTATTTGAACTAGCTGAATGTGACCGAGATGACCTCGGAAGGCTCCTCAGAGAGTTAGACATTCGTCTACTCGCAGCCCTCCTCCACGGACGCATCAAAATTCAGGACGACTACACCGGATTGCTCCTTGAAGGTGGATTTCTGGATCCAACTTCAGATGCGATCAGTTACACGGATGAACGCGCCCGGGCGATTTCCGATGCCATTTGGGAAGCAGATTATGAAATCTTTTACATGCTTATTAGTGAGCTTTTCGCAATTGACACCGAAGGCGATGTTGAGGAAGAGCTTGCCGCTATTTTCGATGCTGCGCAGGCAGACAGAGCCGAACGCGTCGCCGAACGCGATCAGGCAGCAGGTATCGATGTGACTGAAGCCGACCTCATGGAAAAAGTTGACTTAGATTTGATTTCATTTGATGAGGACGAAGAAGACGATGACGACGCATAAGTTTTCTCTCGCCGCTGAGGCAAGTCTTGACGGACGGCTATTCCTTGCGCGAGCACTGGCGCACGGTGATACCCTCGGGCGCATGCCGCGTGAGCAGGCAGATGCACTCTATCAAAGTATTGCCGCCATTGCGCATAAACTCATCACAATGAAGACAGCGGACCTCTCCGACGCATCAGCACTCCGAACACAGATTCAAACCGCCTTTACGCTCACGAGTCTCGGATTAGAATACGGCAGCAAAGGCGATCTCGATAAAGCGGCTCAACTCCTTCGCAAAACCCGGACCGTTAAGTTTTTCCAAATCGGTAATACGTTAATGGAAAAATTGCTGGATAGAGCACGCCACCTTTTAGAACATGCCGTGATCCGACCCCCCAGTAGAGATGAGGAACGTCCGCTTGGTGCCACTTACACCGACTTAGAGACTGAAGGCATCCAAATCTATACACAAGCGGAACTCGAATTTCTAAAGGCGTTGCTGATATATCGGACCTCAATCCGGACGCCTCAGGTGACAATCAGAGATACTGATACCCCACGTCCACTCCTTCACTTGGCTGAAATCGAGATGATTGACCGGCAATTGGCATGCATAGAGCACCGATGCGATTACGTGAAAGCTTTACCGTTAGATAATCTGTTCGCATTGGATCCACCGCTCAGTATTTTTCCGAATCCGATTGAACACCTCACGCTCGGATTGATAACGAACCTTGTGCTTTATCGCCAAGTTGACTTCGAGTTAGACGAGGACGCTCGGCAGGATTTTCACCAATTGGCTTATGTTGACGGTGAGATCCGAGCCTCATTCCGGGAACAGCTGCTCGACTGGATTGCAAAGTATCTCGAACAGGTACAGCAACCTGAACCTGTGAAAACGTACGCTGTTGCCTATTGGGATGACTGTCTCCGCATTGAGGGACAGGCGGTTTTATCTTCATAGCCTCAGCGATCGGAGGAAAATTGTCGCTTCGCATCAGCAATCGCCCGGCGTGCCTGTGGGGTGCCAATGTCGCTTAAAGCGCGTTCTGCCATACGGCGAAGGTCAGGATTATCTGAATGAAGTGCTTGAATTAACGGATCAATCGCGGGAGTCCCTATGGTAACCAAGGCACGCACGACAAGGCGGCGGACGTTCCACTCCGGGTCTGTAAGTGTCCGAATGAGTGCCAGCAGAATTGTATCAAGCGGGGTGCCGATTTCGCCTAACGCGTAAGCCGCATTCAATCGTATCTCCATTGATTCGGCTTTTAGGGCATCAATGAGATACGGCACAGCAGGCTTACCCAAATTCTGTAGTGCGACAGAACCGACGACGCGAATATTTTCGTCCGGATCGGCGAGCGTCGCAATAAGAGCAGGTGCGACGCGGGCAGTAGGAGCCCCGATTTCGCTGAGCGTCCACGCCGACATCTCTCGAACCTGTAGGTTCTCATCGGATAAGCCGCGGATAAGGGCATCAATCGCCCCGGGGCCTATGGCGACTAAGGCTTTGGACGCTTCAGTCCGGCGTGCGGCATCCGTTGCTCCGAATTGGGCAACAAATTTCTGGGCTCGCTGTTCCTCTGATTGACATGCTATCAGGCAGAGAAATATGGGGATGAAGATAAGGCGTTGCATAGAACCTAATATACCACAGCTGCCCGCTTTTTGCAAGCGACAATGCCATTTATGATGCCTGTAGGAGCGAGCTGAGCTCGCGATTCTTACTGAATGGCACTATCATTTCGTCCCAAAACGGCGAGATCAGAAACCTCGCCAGCAAATCCACGTTACAAGACACAAAAGGAGAAGGACGGGGCGCCATGGCGCGAACACCTGTTAACAAAAAAATGCAATTAGAAACAGCGACATTCGGTGCGGGCTGTTTTTGGTGTGTTGAGGCAGTCTTTCAGCAATTGGAAGGCGTTCACGAGGTCGTCTCAGGCTACACCGGCGGCACGACCGTTAATCCGACCTATCAAGCCGTGTGCATGGGGATGACAGGACATGCTGAGGTCGTTCAGATACAATTCGATCCGACGGTCATCTCTTACGAAGAGCTATTGGAAGTGCTTTGGCACACGCACGATGCGACAACTTTAAATCAACAGGGGGCTGATGTCGGCACCCAGTACCGTTCTGCGATCTTCTACCACTCCGAAGAACAACGGCGCATCGCCGAACAATCCAAAGCAGAGATGGATACATCCGATATGTGGGACGATCCGATTGTCACAGAGATTACGCCAATGGACACCTTCTACCCCGCTGAAGATTATCACCAAAACTATTTTCTTTTAAATTCAAGGCAGCCGTACTGCCAATTTGTAATCCATCCGAAGATGCGAAAATTTACAAAGGATTTCAAGGACAAACTTAAAAATGAGCAATAAACACGTTTTAAAAACACAGGGGCTCTGGCTTCTCGTCATCATCTGTTACTTCAGTGTTAGCACCGTGGTGGCACAAAACACAGCATCACCGGTAACCGTATCCGTTACAACACCAAGGCGTGGGACATTTGTCTCTGCGAAGGATTACACCGGACATCTACAACCCAACGCCGAAGTTGAAGTATTTGCCAATGTTTCCGGTAAACTTGTTTCAATCGAGACGAAAGTCGGGCAGCGTGTGACAAAAGGCGATGTGCTTGCCCAGAGCAGCGCAAAAGAAGCTGCGCTCGCTGTCATACGCGCAGAATCCGCATTAAGCAGTGCACAATCAGGACTGACAACGACGCAAGCCAGTGCACAGGCACGTGTTGAATCACAATTAGCGGTTGCCCAAGAAACCTTGATGGCAGCACAAGCGACACTCGTGGAGACAAAATCTCTCGCTGAAATGCGCATCCGTAATCAACTCACACAAGCAGAATCAGCGTATGAGGCAGCACAAGCGACAATTGAACGCTCAAAAATAAATGCTGAGCAGGCATTACAACGTGCGAAAGTGGAACTCGATAAAAATAAATTAGAGTTCGAGCGGAATAAGGCACTTCACGAGAAACAACATATCAGTGATAGTAACTTTGAGGCGGTAGAACGCAGCTTTAAGGTCTCACAAACCCGTTATGAAGAGGCAGTCGTTACGGAAGCACAATTCAAGGAAGGCACAACGCACCCGTCCGTAGAAAAGGCGAAAGCAGAATTAGCAGTCGCTCAAAAGGTCGTGGAGAGTCGAGGGTGGGAACGTGAAATCGCTTCGGCAGAATCGAAGGTTAACCAAGCACAAGCCAGTCTCAACACGGCGCAGAAACTCGTCGAAGCAAAGTCCTGGGAACACGAGATTAATATCGCTAAAGCCGCAGTGACGCAAGCCTCAGAACAACTGAAGTTGGTGCAGGAGCAGTTAAGTGATGCAACTATCAAATCCACGATTGATGGTATCATCGCAACGCAACACCTGAACGCTGGAGATTACGCACAACTCGCCTCATCGCCTACAGGAAAACCGGTGTTCACAGTCGTCGCCGTAGATGTGCTCAAAGCGGTTTGGCATATGCCTGCCGGAGCCGCGCGCCGCATGAATAATGGTGATCTCGTCTTGATTTCTACGGATTCCGGGATTCGGAATATTGCCGGCACGGTCGCTTTCATCAGTCCGACCGTTAACCCTGATAATAACACCGTGCTTGTCCACGCGACAGTACCGAATTCCAAAAACAGCATCAAACCCGGAACCGCCATTACGGTTTCCATTAAAACAGGTGAACGGAAAAACGTACAACTGCTGCCCTTGCGCGCCGTCTTGAACATCCAGAACGGCAGCGGTACTATTTTCGTCGTTGAGGGGAAAGTGGCACGCACAGAACAGGTAAACGTCGGCGGCGTTCACAGCGGTGAAATTGAGGTTACCTCACAACTCGCCAGAGGGACATCGGTGATTGTAGATAATCAACACCGGTTACAAGACGGAACGCCTGTGTCGGTTGGGCAGGATTAGATTTGTAGGGACAAATTCTATCCCGTAAAATGTCAACAGAACCTATAGGGCAGACTCGTCAATTTTGTTGTAGATGTCGGTGCCCATAGCGACTAATTTCTTTCGGATTTCATCCCAATCTTCTGGATGGTCTTTACCTTTGTTAATGACAGGAAACCCAAACCCTGCACGTTTATCCGATTCGCGAGGATAGTAGTCGTAATCTGCTTCCGGGAACAATGCGATAATTTTGTCTCGACGCTCAATTCTGTTCTCTCCTGTACAGAGAAAAGAAACATAACTGCGATTCTTACGAAAACTGAGTATTACTTCCACACCGCGGATCTGTTTTGAAATCCATCCGTCGTCTCTAACAAGCACGGGTTTTCCGGTAAACAATTCGCCGAATTCACCCTCGCGAATGGGCTGCCAGAATTCACTCTGTTTAACTTCAGGTTTCTTCTCGGTGTCTTCCTCAGCATGTTCACTGTTTGATTCACCCGCTGTGTCCCGAGACCGGATTTCCGTAACCTGTTCTACAGTAGCATTCGCTCGTGCCGGTTTAGATGCCTGACTTGGTTCCTCATCAGCGTCGCTATCATTTTCAACAGTCTCTGCAGGTTGCTGACTATTCTCCATTTCCGAAACGCTCAAATACATCTCATCAGTGTTAACTTCGCGTAATATTTGTTCACTGTCCACGTCCAGTTTTGCTTGTATTTCTTCCCAAATCTGTTCAATCGGCTGCTCAAGTTGAAAGACTCGAAAATCCTCTGTCCCTTTTTTCAGTTCCTCTCCTCTACAATAGATACTCGATTCGTCCAACTTTTTTCCAGCGGGTGGTAAAAGCTTTACACTTTCATCACTGCGTTCAAGCAATTGTAACTCCTTAAAAATAGCAAGCCCCGTTTCAATACCGGGTTTTGCCATATCTAATTGGCTATAGATGTCCTTCAGTCTAATGAAATTGTCGTTTGTTCCCGCGAGTTTCCTCAATTCGGGATACAATTTTTCCAACGCTTCTCTATCCGGATACTTTTGAGCTAACCCTTCAATATCTTGTTCGCTATTGTAAATGAGATGCAGATAAGCATTTTCCGCTGATGTAAAAGCCGGTTCACATTGATTGAAAAATTTATCCAAACTCGGAACAAGGTGGCAGAAAACAAAGTGCTCAACGCAATGTGCCGAAGTCAATGTGGAAAGCGTAGTATCTGAAACAACAGCAATTAATTCCCCTTTTTCCAGTTTTTCAAAAATCTCCGCTTCTTCTGCCTCGGAGGTTCGCCCATTACACTTTCCGATCATATCTGCTTTCTCGGGTCCAACAAGTGTTAGCAACTGATCAATTCTCTCTTCACTTTGAACATAGATGACAGTGGGTTGTTTTTGTTCCAGCAGATTTAAAAGATAATTTTTCTTGTCTACGTTTCGCCGATCAAGTATTCGGACAGTAGAATCCGTTTCAAAAGGAGGAAATATCGTTTGAACTTCTCGGTTGTCGATTGTCGCTATTGTGAACAGTTTTCGCATAGCAGTGAGGCGTTCCACGCATGTGACCCACTCTTCTACAGCCTCTTCCAATCGATCCGATGTACTTCTGAGACTATCCTCACACGCCTGCCATTCTTTTTTTCCGTCCTCCAAATCTTTCGACGTAGTTTCAAGACGATTTTCATAGTCGGCTTGTGCTGCTTCAGATTCTTCTAAACGTTGTTTCGTGCCAGCAATATCTTTCTTATATTTATCGTTCTGTGTTTTCGCTCTCTTTAATTGTTTATCTAATTTTTTACGTTGGTTCTCTTTCTCATCTACCTGTTTTGAAAGGGCTGTGTTTTTTTCTGCGTACTCGTTTTTCTCTGACTCCGCAGTTGCCAAACGTTGCTCTACTTCTGCAAGCGATCTTTTATATTCAACATTGTCTTCCTCTGCTTTTTCGAGGCGTTCTGCAGTGTCATCAGAAAAAAGCTCATCCCGGATAGCCTCAACCTCATGCTGTTTGTCGGGTCTGTTGATCTTACCAAGCACATCAGCAATCAGGAACAAATTTATCCGAACAAATTCGGAGTCTAAATCTTTTTTACCACGATGTTCGCAAGCATTTCGTCCCTCCTTTATCAGCCATAACATACTCTGGACAGTCATATCCTCATTGAATCGCTGCGCGAAACCATAATTTCGTCTATTTTGGATGATTAGCCACCTATTTTTGATGATCAGCGGGAAATAACTAAAGTCAATTGCTGATTCAATATCATTATCCTTATCCAATTCTTCCCAGAATTTGTCTGCCTGCTCATCTGTCAATGCATGCCCAATCAAATCTTCAACTGTTTCCCCTGGAACCTGCTTCAAATGATGAATAATGAAAGGGCGCATGGTATCTAAGTATATATCATTCGCGTCCCGGAGTGCATCCCGATTGGGATATTCTGCTCTGCTCAAGTTTACAACCTCCATGTAGATATTTCCGTTAGCATACCATTTTCTCGGTCGCTTGTCAACCAAAAGGTAATATTTGGGCAAAGCATAAAAACCACTTTCCACAAAGTCAAATCAGAAGTTTGTTACCGCTACTTCCGGCGTAAAACGGACACCCGAATCTGCTCCCACTTCCGTTTCGACCGATGCGTTGCCACGCGTCTCTTAAAGCGCGCATCCTCCCTAAAACCAGTCGCCGCAATGATCGCCTCCAAGTTTTCAATCGCCTTAGGACCGGAAGCATCTGCATAGCCTAATAAAACAGCACCATCAGGCTTTAGGAAATCTGAGACTCGCGCAAAAAACCGTTTCACTGTCTCCTGTTTTTCATCGTGGATGGCGAGTTCGGCGCGGTTGCGCACGCGGGCAACAACCCACGGCGCATTGAAGATAATCACATCAAATTGATGCGAAGCAAACGGATCAAAAAGGTCCCCAGCAGGCATAATCTGTATAGATTCTGGATTTGGAAGGAGGCGTTGGATGTTCAGTTTCGTTGTTGCCACTGCCTCTGGCAGCAAGTCAGATGCGTATACCTCAGTCTGTTCACCGAATTCCTGTTGTGCTAACAGGGTCAAGCATCCACTGCCACATCCGATGTCAGCAACTTTATTAGCCGGAGCGTGTGAACGGATATACTGTAGTGCCTCCTGAAAGCATTCAACCGTTTCTTGTGAACGCGGTGCGAGAACGTTTTCGGAAGCGACAAGCGAAGCATCAAGCGCACGAATAGGATAGGTCTCCGCGAGCGCGTTTTGAATCTGTTGTATTTTTATGAGCGGGAGGAGAAAAGGTTTGCTTTGATTTGCTTCCGCCGGTTCGCCAGCAAACGCCAATAGATACGGAAGGACAGGCGCGGGTTCAACCTGCAAGATACCATCAGTATCTGCCCAACACATCAATCTCGCCAACGCCTCTGTCAGGGCACGGCTTGCTGATTTGCCATGCGAGTCTCTCCGATCTCGCTGCTTAGCATTCCGATGAGACGCTTCCTGGATTAAATCCTGTTTGTGGCGTTGGATATAATCCATAACAGTGATAATTTGCTCCCACTGCCCCTCCACAACCGCAACGCCGCCGTGCCGAATGTGTGTAAAAATTCGGTTGAGATGCCGTAAGTCCTGGCGCGCGAACAACTTGACGCGTGCGCGCGCAAAGACAGCATCTCGATATTCAACGGGAACATAGAGTTCACCAATGTTACTAACGGCGTAGAAAGCGTTCATTGTGTAGGAGAAAATTTCGGACTATTGGGCTAACGAATAGGGACAATCTCACCCGTTTTAACGGATTCCGCCTCTTTATAGCAGAGTAGTAGCGCATCTCGCGCACCAATACCGGATAACGCCGTCGGTTCGGTCTCCCAATCAATCGCTTCAACAGCGTATTGAAGTTCACCCACGAAAGCATCAATCGGATCGACATCTCCCAAATCCACCTGTTCGACTTCACCTTCATCGTTGAGAAGTGTCAGCGGCACTGCGGTAGACGCTTCACCCGCTAACGTCGAAAAATCAAAAAGTAACGTCGCTTTCTCAAGGAATATTTCAAATCCGTGCGAGAACGCGCGCCCGCGTTGCGAGATTCCGCCAGAAGAACAGCTGACAGTAATCTCCTTATCGTTGTAGATGTATTGCGTCGTTAAATAATCCACATAGTTGCCGCCAGCAATTTTGCCTTGTGAGAACACAGCATCGGGAACACCACAGAGGAGTTGAATGAAATGCGTGTCATGAATGTGCAAGTCGATACCGGGACCGCCGCTCTTGTCGAGATCCGCGACATCGCGGGACCAGCTCGGTCTGGAGATGATCCGCTTAAAATGCGCGCCGAGGAGTTCACCATATTCTCCAGATTCAACGATGCGTTTCGCATAAGCGTACTCCGCAAAGAACGGGAGCACATGCGCCACCATCAGATAACAAGGCCCCTGATTTACTGTTTTACGCTCAGCACTGATAGACTCCGCGAGTTCAACGAGTTCGTTCGCATCATCAATTGAGATGGAAATCGGTTTTTCGACGAGCGTATGTTTTCCCGCTTTGAGGGATGCCATACTGACGGATTTGTGCAGATGTGTCGGCAGGCAGATATCAACAAGTTCAACCTCTTCATCGGCGAGAAGTTCGTCAATTTCACTATATTTTCGGACATTTGAGAGATCTTCGATGCCGCCGCGGGGTCCGAAATTCCCTTGAATGCCGGTCCAATCGCCAGCGAGTTTCTTCGGGTCTCGTGTGCAAATAGCAACAACTTCGGCACCCGTGATGCGCTGAACAGCATAGTAGTGAATCATGCCCATAAACCCGATACCGACTATTCCGATCTTTGTCATTTTTGCCTCCCACATAAGAAAGCACAGGTACCGAAATAGCACCTGTGCTGTTTAAGGTTTGTGTCGGACAGTTTTTAATACGTCCCAGTTTTCCGCTTAATACTGCCCCACGTTGTTGCGACTTTATCAAGGGGTGAAACTGCGAGGAAACCCTCGTTCGCTATTGCCTTGATTTCATCTTCGCTGAGCGCACGCCGCCAAACTGCAGCTTCGTCAATGGAACCGTTCTCAAAGGTATAATTCGGACGGTCCTTAGAACATCCGATCCGCAAATCCTGATCATTGGTCCCTTTGAAATCAAACTTTTCGTCTTTTTCAGCTGCAACTTCGCCGTCAACGTAGACTTTCATGGTTGACCCGTCGTACGTTCCAACGACGTGAAGCCATTTTTTCGTATCCATTGCGTGCGGCGAGTTCAGGCTCGGTCGACCATTGCCGGTCCCCAAGAACATATTAAAATTCTTACCGCTTTGAAAAGCACCGAGGCCGTAGGAGGAATGCTCGCCTCCGTTATGGCAGTTTTTGTCGAACCACTGCCCATCAGTCGCCCAAGAATCCTGATTGATCCAAGCCGCCATCGTGATTTCACCCGTGATTTTCAGTTCATCGGCGGCTGGCACATTCACACAATCAGCCCCGACTGCTGTAATGCGAATCGCTTTCCCGTATTTGCCATCGACAATATCGGTATTGGCGATAATATCAGCGTCAAGCCCATTACCGGAATCGTCAACAATCGTCTTCCCTTTCACATTGTCAAACGTGAAGTAAACAACAAGCCCTTCAGCGAGATCTGCCGTGGCATACGTCGTGATAAGCATCAAAGCGATGAGCACGACGTAACTAAATAACCGTTTTATCATGTCTCTCCTCCTGTGAAAATGCTTGATTTTCTGTGTAACATGAGAAACTTGTGAGTTTCGTTGGGTCAGATTGTATCAAAAAACCGAACAAAATGCAACATATTTTTTCCGCGATGTGAATGGATAGGCTTTCTATTACTATACATCAGATGCAAGCACGGTGTTCATCAACTCTTCCCATCTGCCTTCAAATTTCTCGCCAAATTCGGTTTCGCCACCGGTGGCAAGCGGACCCCGGAGCATCGGTTTGGTTGTGTTGTTCCGCTCCCAAATTTCTTTACCACCGAAATCGTTGTGTAGAAAGTGAAGCGCGACCCCAGCACGTTCCTTATCAGAAAGATTCGACTTCGTGCAGTGTGCAACACCGTAGCAGAAGAAAAGTACGCCACCCGCCTTCAATTCAATTGGCACGGCGCGTTCTTCCGGCGGATCACACCGAATGTGATGGTCGCTCAATGGATCCTTATAGTGCTCATAAACTTCCCGATGGCTGCCCGGTATAACGTGCATACATCCGTTCCCAACGTTTGCGTCGTGGATAGCGATCCACATCGCTGTACCGCGCAACGGGTCAGCGATTTTGAAATAGGCGTTGTCTTGATGCCAACTCGTCCCCACACCCACTTTCGGCGGTTTCCAGAACGCCTGATCCAATTCCAACATAAATTCATCACCGATGAGTTGTTCGACCACAGAAACAACGCTCGGATGAAACGGCAACGCTTTGTGCAAATCACTACGGTTGTTGAGCGGAATCACCTGAAGGTTCTGCTTCTCACCTGCGTTGTCCCGCTTTGTGCCATCAGATTGCACCGCACAATTAATACCGGTCCCATTTTCGAGTTCAGTGTCGTAAATCCGTTTCAATTCAATTCGGAGGGCTTCTGCTTCAGTCGGATTAAAAAACCCTTCAATGGTAATATAGCCATTGTTCCGGAATTGTGCGAGCTGCTTCTCACTTAATTGCATTATCAAATCACCTTCCTTAGCCTTATTGCATCTGTGCGCACGGCACAATAATAGAATCGACCATGCCGTGTAGAATTTTCTTGTCAGCGGGGCAGACTGCGGCTTGCATACCCCCCAGTTTAACCGTATCTCCGGTGACAAAATAGTACGGACGGAGCAGTGGACGGCATGCCATCTCTTGCATATCGCCCGCGTCAAAATCGTAATACTGCATGCGTACCCGTTTCGCAGTATGAAACCGCTGTAAAACGTGGGGTGTTCTTTCAAAATTCTCAAGGCTGTTTTCAATAACAGTTTCCCACACTTCCGTCGGCAGATCGTGTCCGATCGCTACGCCGCGACTGCCCCACGCGAGTTCAGAGAAACCGGACGGTTTGATAACCAACTCCCGCTGCCGTTGCGTCACAGTACTGAGCTGCCGCCAGTCTGTTACGGCATCCCCTTCTACCTCCAAATTCGGAATAACGGCATGCGGTGGAAGTGGACGTGCATCAATTATCCATGTTTCCGGGATCGCTGCTTGTAAGAACGGATATGATTTTTTACCGAGTTGGCGTTTCCAAAACGGTTGGAGTGTCGGGTGGTGAAAAAGGGCGAGACATAATTTCTCTTCGAGATAGGCTTTCGGCGGCGGCGTCATCACGATAGTGCGTTTCTTCGCACTATAAAACATCAATTCTGATTTCGGGATATTCGGCAGATCAAACAATTCATAAAAACGGTATAGCACATCGACGGATAGTTTAGCGTCTCCGTGTTCAACAAAGAGTCCGTCTTCCGTAAAAATGACCTCGTGCGGCTTCACAGTACGCGTCTTCACGCCGACTTCACACAGTGCATCGGCGAGCCATACCATCTCCGCCCGATAATCTTCTGATTCATCTGAGACAACAATAGCAAGCGTCGGCTCATCTTTTTTCGCTAAACTGCGAATCATCTCGGCATACCCGTTTACCATCCCGTCGCTGCCACCGATGATAGCATAACCGAGTTGTGCATAGAGCCTTGCGAGACACCCTGTCGCGCCGATGAAACCCGGAATCGAATCGAGTTCCGTAATTGCCATCCCGTCAGCAGTCGGGAGGATGTCAGGACGTAGCACACCGGGTAACTGGGTCTTAAAACGGTTCATCCGACCATACTGGATGACTGTCTCCGGTTTCCCGATTTCCAAGTATTCAGCCACCCAAGCCGGTTGAATGCCGCGTACACTCTGTGAATAGAGTAAATTACACGCCCGATAGAAATTTAAAAGGTGTGGACCGAGTGCCTCAAACCATTTTAAGTCTGCCTCGGAAACCCAGAACGGTTCTGGTGAAATACGCCACGAGGTGTTGCTATCGGGATGGACATCCCGTTTCTCGCCTTCAAATAACTTCGCCTTCGGAATTTCATCATTGATAAATAGGCTTTTCTGTTTAGCATCCAAATTTCTTGTCCTTTTCCCGTAGGATTATCGGTACCGACAGGGGGTCTAACCTCGCGCTTCCATGGCATCGTTAGCGAAGTCTTCAATCTCGCCTTCTTGCCCCGGAAGGAAAACCTGCTTAACGAAGTCAATTTTCTTTTGTGAAGCGATCGTTTGCAAAACGTGCCGAGGCACAGGACTATCGACGTTGATAAGCGTCACAGCGACTTCCCATAAGCGTGAACGTCCGACAGTCATATCGGCGATGTTAATATTGTGTTCCCCTAAAATCGTCCCCATTAATCCGATCATCCCCGGTTGGTCGCTGTTATAGATGAGGAGGATATACCCGGTGGGTCTCACGTTTATATGAAGTTGATCAATACGGACGATGCGGATGTCTTTTTTTCCGAAAGCGGTGCCTTCTATCACTGCGTCGCCTTTATCGGTTGTAACGGTAATCGCAACGGAGTTCGCAAAATTTGCGTCCGATTCGCTCTTTGTCTCTGTAACAGAAATCCCGCGTTGCTTAATCAGAAAAGGCGCGTTTACATAGTTCACATCCGCCAAGACAGGTGCCAAAAGCCCTTTCTGTAACGCTACAGTTACCGGTGTGACATCCTCTTTCTGGAAAAGTGTTCCGTTATAATGGATCTTAATCGCTGATATTTGCCCCTCAACGATTTGGGCGTGAAAACTACCAATCTTTTCGGCAAGCGTCAGATAGGGACCTAAAATATCAAGTGTCCTCGGATCAATTTTGGGCTGATTGACAGCGTTGGCCACCGGTTCACCACGGAGTGCGTTTTTGACTTGCTGTGCCACCTCAATGGCAACGTGTTCCTGTGCTTCTGATGTTGACGCACCGAGATGAGGGAGTGCCAAAACATTTTCTAAGTCTAACAGCGGTGTATCCGTCGCGGGTTCGTTTTCAAAGACATCCAGCGCAGCACCGGCGAGTTCCCCGGCTTTCAACGCGTCATAGAGGGCATCTTCGTCAATGATGCCCCCGCGGGCACAGTTAATCAAACGGCAACTCGGTTTCATCAGTGCGAACTCCGACGCACCGATACTATGATACGTCTCGGCGTTGAGATGCGTATGGATAGAGATATAATCCGACGCCTGAAAAAGCGTCTCTCGGTCAACAAGCCGGATACCGATTTTTTCTGCCGCGCTCGCTGAAATATACGGATCGTAGGCGATCACCTGCATGCCAAACGCTTGCACGCGTCGCGTCACCTCGCGTCCGATACGTCCTAACCCGATCGCACCGAAAATTTTCCCGTATAACTCGACACCGATGAAGTCGTTGCGCTGCCACGTCTTATTTCTCAGTGAAATACCTGCAGGTACTATATTGCGCGCCAATGCCAATAACATCGCGATCGTATGCTCCGCCGCCGCAATCGTATTCCCCGTTGGCGTGTTAACAACCAAGATACCGTTGCGTGTTGCCGCCTGCACGTCAATGTTATCGACACCCACGCCGGCGCGACCAATGACTCTTAACTGCTTCGCAGCGTCAATAACATCTGCGGTAACTTTCGTCGCGCTCCTGATGAGCAGCGCATTGTAGTCGGCAATCCGGTCCAACAATTCTGCGTGCGAGAGATCAAGGATGACATCCACCTCAAAATCTCCACTTTCTGTCAGAACATCTAAGCCTTGCTGTGACAGCAAATCGCTGACCAGCACCTTATTCATAACCCAAACTCCTCCGCGCTTATCGTCTCAAAACGATCCGTTGTTAGCTCTATCTGCAAAATACCTTTAAAGTATAGCATGTCCGAAGTCTTCTGTCAATTACATTTATTTTCACTGCTTTACTAACTGCTGATCGCTGATAGAAACCGATTGCCAAATAATATTGGACATGTTTTTTTTAATGTGATAGTATATACGCTAATATGTATCGCGCCTTTCCGCAGGGCACGAATTACGTTAAAATATGGAGGCATAGATATGCTAGGCCTGGGTCCCCTCGAATTAGTAATCCTATTAGTCATTGTGTTACTCATTTTCGGTGGAAAGCGTCTTCCTGAATTAGCACGCGGTCTCGGTAGAAGCATCACAAACTTCAAATCCGGACTCAATGAAGAACAGCCAGATGAAACCGAAACGACAGCACAACAAGAAACAGAGGCACCACCAAAAGAGAAAACCGGGTAACAAGCCTGACGTGGAGAATTTTTGATGAAAGATAAACTACCCGATTTTCTTCAAGATGTCATTGAAGAATACCCCGAAGTCTGGAAAGCGTATCAGGCATTGGGTGAAGCGTGCGGTACTGCCGGTCCGCTTGAACCCAAAACCGTCCGACTCGTCAAACTTGCATTGGCGATCGGGGCGAAGTCTGAAGGTGCAGTGCACTCGCATACACGGCGCGCGCTCCGAGAAGGGATCACGCCAGAAGAATTGCAACAAGTGGCACTGCTCGCGGTGACTTCTATCGGTTGGTCATCGAGCATGGCGGCACTGTCTTGGATTCAGGACATAGTGCACAAACAATCGCAGCCTGAGTGAGGAAAATCAGCATGGACGCAGGTCGTAAACGCCATCAGCTGTTTGCAAAGCGCGTCTGTGGGGTTTTAATTCTCACGGTGCTTTTATTGCTTATCTCGTCTGTGAGTCGAACTGAAACGACTTCGGCATTCCAAGAAGGCGTGGAATATGTCAAATTGCGACTCTACCCACAGGCAGTTGATACTTTTAAGGCGATTTTATCACAGCAACCGACAAATGTAGACGCACTTTTTCAACTCGCGAACGTCTACAAATTGCAAGATGAACTCGAATTAGCGATTGAGACGTTTAACCAGATTTTTACAGCAGCTGCAGACCTAAAAAATGTTCCACCCTCAACAACGGAAAGGATTTACGGGTTAACACACCTCGCGTTAGCAGAAATCTATTGTAAACAGAGTCAATTAAACATCGCGGAACAGCACGCGAAAGAAGCCGTTGAGAGATCCCCGGCAGACGCAGATACACACTACCGGCTCGGCTATATCTACACGCATCAGGCAAAATTTGACGCAGCACTCGCCGCATTCAAGCGTACCCTCGCGCGTAACCCCGATTTTCCAGAAGTTTATGAATGGCTCGGCTTAATCGCACTCATGCGGAACGAACCGCAGCGAGCCGTGACATACTATCAGACTGCCATTGAGAAAAAACCTTACGTTCAGAGTGCCTACTATAACCTTGCCAAGGCGTACCGACTTCTTGGCGACACGCCAGCAGCAACGGAACAACTTAAACACTTCCACCAGATGAAAGCCTATTATGACCGAACCTACGCCATTGAAAGTGCTTTGGCAGAAGAGCCACTGAACACGCCCCTCCGGTTGGAATTAGCAGAAATCCATCTGGCGCACAAGCACATCGCCGCAGCCATTGCGACTTACCAAGCACTGATTCGGTTGCATCCGAACCTGACAGTCGGCTATGATAAGTTAGGGCGGCTTTACATGAATCTCAATATGTCTGAGCGCGCAATGCCTTTCTTCCAGAAAGTCCTTGAACTCAACCCAAACGCTGTAGAAGCACACGTTCGATTGGGGTGGCTCTATACCAAATCAAAAGCGTTTGACAAAGCAGAATCGCATCTGCAAACCGCTATCAAGAAGATGCCACAACTGAGCTTGGCATATCACGGTTTAGCCGAAATCTACACGCAACAAGGGCAGATTCAAAAGGCAATTGATGTCTATCAACATCTCACAAAAATTGAACCTAACGATGACGAAGTTCGGAAAGCTTTACACAACTTGGAACGTCTAAAACGAGCGTCGCAAACAACGCGATAAATTTATCTCTATGCCAAAAAACATCCGCATTCACAATTTCTATCGCCTTTTCAGATTCGCACTTATAGCGACGGTTATAAGCCCCGTATATTACACTGCCGTATTCGCAGATCCAATTTTCATTGATGTTACGGAACCTGCGGGGTTAACCTTTGAACACACTGATGGCAGGAGCGGTTTAAGACTGTTCAATGAATTCCTCGGATCCGGTGGCGGGTTTTTCGATTATGACGGCGACGGTGATCTTGATATCTACCTCGTCAACGGCGCACTGCAGACAGACAACGTACAAAACAAGACCCTGCATAACGTCCTCTACCGAAACAACGGGGATGGAACTTTTACAGATGTAACAGAAGCGGCGGGTGTTGGGAGTACCGCCTACGGTACGGGTGCCGCCGTCGGCGATTATGATAACGACGGCGACTTGGACCTTTACGTTACCAACTTTGGCGCAGACCAACTCTATGAAAACAATGGCAACGGCACCTTTACAGATGTAACGACACACGCCAAAGTCGGCAACCCAAACTGGGGCACAAGTTGTGCCTTTGCCGATGTCGATAATGATGGACATTTAGACCTCTATATAGCAAACTATGCCGAATATACGCCGGAGAATGACATCCGCTGTGAAGAGCGTGGCGTTCACGTCTATTGCGGACCGCATGCATATCCCGCGGTTCATGATACCTTTTACAAGAATAACGGAGACGGCACCTTCACGGATGCATCAACTTTATACCGTCCGGCAGACCTGATCCCTCAGCACGGGTTAGGTGTAACTTTTGGTGATTATGATGCAGATGGGAACATTGACCTCTACGTCGCCAACGACCAGGACCCGAACTTTCTATTTCAGAACAGCGGTGCCGGTAATTTTTTAGAGGTTGCATTAATCTCAGGTGTATGCTATAATGATATGGGAAAAGAAGAAGCCGGTATGGGGACAGACTTCGGTGACTATGACAATGACGGGAAACTTGACCTTACCGTTAGTAATTACCAGACAGAAACCAATACCGTTTATCGCAATTACGATAGCACCTTCTTTACCGACAATACCATTACCTCAGGCATAGCAGAGGTAACACACGGTTATCTCGGATGGGGCATTCGATTCTTTGATTACGACAACGATGGACATCAAGACATCTTTGTCGCAAACGGGCACCTGATGGATAACATCAATGTCCTTGAGAAACATGTAACCTATCCGCAAAGGAATCTGTTATTTAGAAATTTAGGCGACGGAACGTTCGCCAATGTCACTTCGGAGACCGACGGTCTATCACTCAAAAAAGTGAGTCGTGGTGCCGCTATCGGCGATTACGACAACGATGGGGACCTGGATATCCTCGTTACCAATTGCAACCAACGTCCAGACTTGCTTCAAAATGCAGTCGGTAACCGAAACAATTGGATACAAGTTCAAGTTGTCGGGCAAAAAAGCAACCGTTCTGGGATTGGCGCAAGCATCAAGGTCGTAACTGGCACACATGTTCAATATCGGGAGGTGCAAAGTGGCGGGAGTTATCTCTCCTTCCACGATCTACGCGCCCATTTTGGTGTTGGTAAAGCGGAACAGATTGAACTCCTTGAAATTCGCTGGACCAACGGATACATTGACCGAGGAACACTTCTCCCTGTCAACCGAAGGTTTAGAGCAGTTGAAGGCGGAGAAATTGTTCCGATGGATTAGCTTATACAAATCATGCACAGGAAACCAACAGTTTCCTATGCTACATGAATAATACACAGGAAGCTAACGGTTTCCTATGCTACATGGATAACCCACAGGAGGCTAACGGTTTCCTATGCTACATGGAGGAAAAAATGAAGAACCTATTTATAATGCTAACACTTATAGCGTTTGCGGCATCTTTTGCCTACGCAGCAAACGAACCCGAGGATTCACTCATCCTCTACTTCTCTTTTGATGAGCTCGATGGTGAAACCGCTATCGATCATTCAAAGTATGGGAACGATGGAGAATTAGTAGGTAAACCAAAGCTTGTCGAGGGTAAATTCGGCAAAGCTTTGGAACTCAATGGAGAGAGCGACTGGGTTGTAGTGCCACACGATGATATTCTCACCGTTGACAATAGTGTAACCGTCATGGCTTGGATTAATACCGAACGCCACCAAGGACCTGCTGGACAGCGGTGGCAAGGGATTGTTGCGAAAAGCAACAACCCGCGCTCCTACAGTTTCTACACCGAATTCCCGAGTGAATGTTTGCACCTCTCCGTCGGTGGCGGAAGTGTTTGTAACAAAAAGGTGCCGTTAGAGGAATGGGTGCATGTTGTCGCACAGGTAGATGACGGCACAACACATAAGTATTGGGTAAACGGCGAATCTGCTGGCGAATTCGGCGGTAAAAACGCGCCCCCGGGTAAAGCCGATACAGCCGATGTCCTTGTGGGTAGAACACACGAAGGTAACCGTGAATTCCTTGGACTCATTGATGAAGTTCGCATCTGGAACCGGGCACTTGACGAGGATGAAGTCATCGAACAGATGGAAAGCAGCTATTTTGAGCTTTTCGCTGTGGACCCGAGACAGAAACTCGCAACGACCTGGGGACATCTCAAGAAAACCACACGACGATAATATTTTCTGTCTGCGCGCTTTGACGTTTGTAGACGTTCAAGTCTCATGAAATCCAAGCGCGCAGATGTCCATTTCTAAACAAAAGGAGAAAACATGAAAAATCTTTTTCCCGTGTTGGCAATTATAGTGCTCATGACCTCTTTTGCCTACGCTGCGGATCCAGCCGATGATTCACTCATCCTCTACTTCTCTTTTGATGAACTTAATGGTGATACAGTTACGGATCACTCGCAATATGGCAATGACGGCACCATCACTGGCGCGCCCGAATTAGTCGCGGGGAAATTTGGAAATGCGCTTAAACTCAATGGTGAAAGCGACTGGGTCGAAGTGCCGCACGCCGATATTCTCACCGTTGATACAAGCGTGACAGTCATGGCTTGGATCAATGCTGGAAGACACATGGGCCCCAACGAGCAGCGGTGGCAAGGGATCCTCTCAAAAGGCAACAGTCCACGTTCCTACAGCTTCTACACCGAATCCCCGAGTGAGTGTTTGCACCTCAGTGCTGGGGGCGGAAGTGTTTGCACCGGGAAAGTTGCACTTAATGAGTGGCAGCATGTTGTAGCGCAAGTCGATGATGGCACACACCGATATTGGTTGAATGGCGAACCTGCTGGTGAATTTGATGGTAAAAATGCGCTGCCGGGTGCTGCTGATACGTCTTCTGTCTTTGTCGGTAAAACACCTGAAAACAACCGTGAATTTCTTGGACTCATTGACGAAGTCCGTATCTGGAACCGTGCCTTGAATGAAGAAGAAGTTCAAGCAGAAATGAATTCTGCGGCAACCCCTGTTGAACCACTTGGTAAATTGTCCACAACGTGGGCGACACTCAAATCCAAAAGGTAACAGGCTTGAATAATTTTTGTAGGCGTGCTTGAAAGCGCGCCTACACCGCGAATGAAAAGGAGAACCTATAACGTTATGAACGGAAAATTTATCGCATCAGCCAACGTAGAACGAGACGAACTTGACTGGGGTACAATCGGTTGGCTCAGCCGTCCTGAAAGCACCGGCGCGAAAGACATCGTCGCTATGGAAGTGAGTCTCTCACCCGGTTACGGACACGACTTCCATAAACATCCGGACCAAGAAGAGGTTATCTACGTTATAGAAGGCAGTGTTGAACAGTGGCTCGAAGATAAGAAACAGACCCTCAATGCGGGGGACTCCGTTTTCATCCCAGCGGATATGGTTCACGCGTCCTTTAATGTCTCCGACCAGTCGGCAAAGTTGTTTGTAACCTTGAGTCCTTCCAAAGGCACAGAGGGATACCAACTCATTGATGTTTATGATGAGGCACCGTGGAATACGCTCCGCGCGTAACTGTGCCGCCAAACGTGTATAATATCCTTGGAAACTGGACGCTATAATGGAAACGTCGATGCCTGAAACATCATCGCCAATCCGCCAACGGATGCGCGAATTTTACGAAACATCGGAAACCTATAAAAATCTCTTGGCTGCACACGACGAAGCCTACCTCCGACACTACGTAGAATTGGTAACCCGTTATGCGCCGCCGCGTTCCAAGATACTCGACCTCGGGTGTGGGAACGGTATCTCCGCGCGGCTGCTGAATCAGGCAGATTTCGATGTCGTCGGCACCGATATTTCCCCGCTCTTTCTTGAAGAAGCACAAGCCTGGGAAAATCCGCGGCTCCGATACCACGTCTGCGACGTGATGGAACTCCCTTTTGAAAGTGAGTCTTTTGATGTTATCTGTTCAAACGAATTAGTTGAACACCTGCCCGATGTGGAGACAGCTTTAAACGAAATGATACGCGTGGTATGCAAAGGCGGACGCATTGTGATCTCTGGACCGAACCTCTGTTCACCGCTCATCCCGCTGCTGGATTGGTTCAGCCTGATGGCCGGCAAACCCGGTAGACCCGTCTGGGGTGAAACGAAGCGGCAAGCATTGGGGCAACTCACGCGAAACTGTCGGCTCTATATAACGAAACGGTTCTCTACCAAATCGCCGCATTTCATTTACCGCGAACCGGATTTACATGCAGATGCTATCGGTGGCGATTCAGACAGCGCATACTACGCCAGTCCGATTGATCTCGCCCAATTTTTCCGATCACACGGGTTCACGATCATCAAAAAGGCTGTCGGATTTGGTGTAAAGGGCAGAATCATCGCTGGTACGTTTCCGTACTTGAGTCCTTATATTACGATGGTTGTCGAAAAATGAACATCCGTCCGAACGATTTTGTCTTAGAGATAGGGAGCGGTCACAACCCGAAGGCACGTTCGGATGTCTTGTGCGATAAATTCATAGGCGATGACGAACAGCGCGGCGGCGCAATCGTTACCGACCGTCCGATGGTGGAAGCGGATGGAGAGTTCCTGCCCTTTGCAGACCGGGCGTTTGACTATGTTATCTGTTCGCATGTGTTGGAACACGTCAAAGATCCGAGGCGATTCATCGCCGAATTAACGCGTGTCGCATGCCGAGGCTACATTGAAACGCCGTCTGAAATAGGGGAGCGAATCTACGGGTGGCACTATCATAACTGGGTCGTCAACTTGGTCGATGGCTGTCTGATGCTACGGAAGAATGAAAAAAATCACCAATTTGGGCAACTTTTCCACAGATTGGCGGTAACAGATAAGCATTGGAAACGGTTTCATCTGACGCATCATCACCTCTTTTTGGTCCAATACGAATGGGAAGATGAAATAGACTATAAAATACTTCTCGACCATGAGTCAGCCCTGGATTTGGAATGCCACGATACGCTTGATAGGCTTGTCGCATTGGATGGTAACGTTTCGAGACATAATGAGTGGTTACTGCTTCTTAAAAGTGCAGTGCCGCGAGGCATCGTTTCCCGCGCAAAATCGCTTCTGGCAAAAGGTAAAAGTCGGCAGACAAAAACATTGCAAGAAATTCTCGTCTGTCCGCAGTGTAAAGGTGAAATTACGTGGGAAGAACACAGTCTCTATTGTAAAACGTGCGAACAGTCCTATCGGATTGTTGATGGCATTCCACGTTTGACCTTTTAATTATTCGCAAGGCGTTAGATAAGGTGATTGGTTTGTTAGCGGTTTTCTCTCATATCCGCCTGTGCCTGCTTCGCAGTGAGAATGCAGGCTGCCATCTTTGGTTACAGGAATTAAAGATAAGACCAAAAAACCGTAACTCGTAACGAAGTGGAGAGCGGATTTACAGAACGCACTTCAATGATTCAAAGTCACCTCGTTTCTCCGCAAGGAAAATTAAAAATAGAATAGCATCAAAAACCAAGCCTCGTAATGAAATGGAGAGGCGACTCGAACACGAAAACCGTTAAATCACTAACCAACAATACTTATCCGCAAGGAAAGTCAAAAAAATGAATGTAGTACCGAAAGAATTTATTCGCGTGATGCCAGATGTCCTGCGAGAGTTCATCAGTGAAGCCTTCCAGAAGGCAGGCACTTCGGAGGTGGACGCTGCACATATAGCGCATCTGTTAGTTCTCACCGATTTGCGCGGTGTGTTTAGTCACGGCACGCAGCAAACACCGGGATATGTGGGGATGATGCTTGACGGCAAAGTAAATCCACGTCCAAACGTCCGCTGCATCGATGAATCCCCGACGACGGCAGTCTACGATGGCGATGGCGGTATGGGGCATTTTGCCGCGTACCACGCTGCAGAAGCAGCGGTCAAAAAAGCCAAAGAGATGGGGTTGGGTGCCGCAACGAGTCGGAATCATTTCCACTTTGGGAGTGCTGGTAAGTATACACGGCTCGCGCTTGAAGTGGACTGCGCTGGGTTCGCGGTTTCTTGCCACCGTTTTCGACACGGTCCCGGGAGTACAGTTGCCACTGCAACAGGTGCGTCGCCGATGAGCTTCGCGATTCCGGCGGGCGATCAGCCTCCTATAGTCGTCGATATGGCAACCGGCATTGATGCCAAGCTGCCGTTGGAACAGGCGTTTGAACAGAGTCCGGCTGCGTTCTTCAAGATGTTGGGTTTGAGTCATGTGAGCCATGCACTCGGTGGGTTTATGGCAGGCATCTGGCTATTCGATAAGCCGCCGGATCCCCCAACAATCTGGGAAGGTGCCAATCAAGGGGCTTTCATCGCAGCGATTGACATCTCCCGATTCCGACCGATTGACGCGTATAAAGCGGAGATTGACCAACATATCCATGACGCACGACAGATGCAACCGGCACCGGGGTATGACCGATCGGATCTGCCCGGCGGCTTAGAATGGGAGCGCGAGCAGGAATGGGCTGAAATCGGCATCCCGATTGGTGAAGGACATCAGGCACAGTTGAAAGCAGTCGCTGAACGCGTTGGCATTTCGCTGCCGTTCTAAATGCTGACTTCAATTCTATCAAGCCTACTCAACTTTGGACAACTTTTCGTGTTTTCGTCTGATCGCTTGACATAGGGAAAATCCAAAAAGGAGAAATCTTATGGACGAAAATAAAAATTTCAATGAACTTCTGATCGAAATTTTGAAACAGATACATGTGCGCCTCGATCGTTTAGACGCGAAGATTGAAACCAAAGCGGATAAAGCGGATGTCAATGCCCTTAAAGTAAGTCTTGAGAAAGATATAAGCGAGGTCAAGACAGACCTCAGCGCAGTTAAGCAAAACCTCAGCGCAGTTAAGCAAGAGGTTAACTCTTTGGGACAACGCCTTGACCGGATTGAAGGAGGCATTGCGACGCTCCGATGGATAATTGGAGCACAAGTTGCTATTATTGGGGTTATCCTGGCTATCTTCAAAGCTTTCTAAAAGGAATTAAAAAAATAGAATGAAAACTAATACAAACAACATAGAAGATCGAAATATCGTTATCATTGGCGGCGGCACCGCTGGGTTTGCCGCGGGTGTCTACACATCTCGTGCAATGCTTGAACCTGTCCTGATTACAGGAGATGCGCTCGGTGGACAACTCTCTTTGACGCTTGACTTGGAGAACTATCCGGGTTTTTTCGGCAACGAGGCGGGAGTCTTTATACAGGGTATGCAGGAACAGGCAGAACGGTTCGGCACTGAAGTCAAATTTGATACCGTAACAGCAGTTGATTTCTCGCAACATCCGTTTGCTGTCACGACCTATGAGAAAGAATACCGCGCCAAATCCGTGATTATATGCACAGGTGCCTCACCGCGCACACTCGACATCCCCGGTGAAGAGGGCTATGGCGGACGCGGTGTCTCTTACTGCGCAACTTGCGACGGGTTTTTCTTCCAAGATCAGCGGCTTGTTGTCGTAGGCGGCGGTGATGCAGCATTGGAGGAAGGTATCTTCTTAACCAAATACGCCTCTGAGGTCTACATCGTCCACCGACGCGATCAACTCCGGGCAAGCCAAATTATGCAGGAACGCGCCTTCAAAAACGACAAAATCAAGTTTATCTGGGATACTGTCGTGGAAGAAATTAACGGCGATGCGGATAAAGTGACCGGTGCGACTCTCAAAAACGTCAAAACCGGCGAAACGCAACTTTTCCCGATTGACGGTGTATTTATCTTTATAGGACATATTCCGAACACAGAACTGTTTACGGATGTCATACATACAGACGATCAGGGATATATCATCGTAGACGAGATGCAGCGCACGAATATAGACGGTGTTTATGCGGCGGGTGATGTTCACGACCACGTATTCCGTCAAGCGATTACCGCTGCCGGAGCGGGCGCAGCGGCAGCGATCGCTTCCGAAAAATTCATCGCTGAATTGGAAAACCGCGCCTATCCCGGGAATTGATCCGCTGAATAGGTGAACTACAAGGAAAGTTGATATTCACCGGCAGATTCGCGTAAAATGTTAATATGGTTTACATAAGGGAACAGCCCGATCCAGACTTCGCGTCACTGCCGCACGGTAGATACGATATTGTAACCAAAGATGCCTTGCAGAAATTCCCTGAAGACATCTTACAAGCAGTTTTGGAACGCGCCGATTTTAGGTTTATAGAATTTGTAGAAGGTGAATTCACGACCGTTGAAATCCGTCGGACAGATAGTCTCATAAAGGTACAACTCGGTGATGAACTCGTTTTGGTCCACATTGAGTTTCAAGTAGGCGATAGCACCGATGTCGAAATGGTGCGTCGCAACGTAGGCTATCTCGGTAGATGCTATGAAAGATACGGCTTGCCAATTCTTTCTCACGTTATCTATCTCCGTCCGAATGCCGGACGAAATGATCCAGGCGGTTACAGGCAAGATGTACTGAACCACCGGCTCATCGTTGAGTACAAAGTAATTCGTCTTATTGAACTTGATGGACAATCTGTTTTTGAGACAGAAAATGCTGGACTCATGCCATTCGCACCGTTGATGCAACCACCGGCTGGTATGGAGCGGCTCCAATGGGCAATTCAATGTAACGAAAAGACAAAGACACTCTCACTGCCCCCAGAGATTCGGAGCAATCTGCTCGTATCGCAGTGGGTCATGAGTGGGTTAATTCATCCGCATCAAGCAATTAGCGGCTTTTTATCGGAGGAAGTTATGCGAGAATCTTCAGTTTACAAACATCTCGTAGAGACAGCCGGAGAAGAGTATTATCAACGCGGGGCGCGACAAACAGCGATTCAATCCCTCTTCAGGGTTCTTGAGTTTAAGTTTGATGTCGGGGCAGTGCAAGCCTTAAAACCTGTATTAGAAACTATTTATGATGTGCAGCTACTTCAACAGTTACTTGATGCAGCACTACAAGCACAAAGTCTTGAGGCATTCATCCGCACTTTGAATATGAACAGTAACGAGCAATAGTTTCAGGAAACCTTAACCCCTAAAGTGGCGGTTTAATTCGTCCTCCGCAAGCAGGTGATTTTTTATCGGAGGCAGTCATGCAGGAATCTTCAGTTTATCAACATTTCTTAGAAACAGCAGGAAAAGAACATTACGAACGTGGATTACAACAAGGAGCCGAACAGGGCGCGCGATAAAACGCTATCAAGTTTCTCTTTGAGGTTCTTGAGTTTAAGTTTGATGGACGCGCAGTTCAAGCACTTAGACCCGCATTAGAAAGCATCCAAGATATCCAACGGCTTCAAGAGTTGCATAACGAGGCTTTACGCGCAGAAACATTCGAGGCGTTCGCTCGCACCTTAGGCATGAACGGCAACGAATAATAGGTTAAAGCAAGGATTGACCCGGATAGTTGGTATAGGGTCATAGATTTCAATATAACGAAGGAAAAGGAAATTATTTCAGTGACGGATCACAAACACTCACGCCTCGCCCTCGGTTTAGATTCAAGCACGCAGAGTCTATCGGCTGTCGTTATTGACATAGACACAGCGGAAAAATGCTTTGAGCATTCGCTCGATTACCGCGCCGATGCACGACTCAACCGATTCGGTATTGGAGCGGACTATATCTTACCACCGAGAGAAGAAGGCGAAGCCGAGCAGCCACCGTTGATGTACCTCGCCTCGCTCGATGCTATGTTCGCTGACATGCGCGAGGCAGGGGTGGCGATGGAAAATATCGTTGTCATCAATACTTCGGGCCAACAGCACGGGCACGTTTATTTAAATGACACCGCGATGCCTCTATTTGCCAACTTAGGATTGGATATATTTTCGCCTTTTCCCACTGACCACGATAAAGATAATTTACCTCGTATATTGCAGGGGTGTTTTGCCTATCCGACCGCACCTATCTGGATGACTGCAAATACTGTGGCACAGACGCACCACGTCCGACAAACAGTTGGTGGTAGCACTCAGATGATTGAAAGCTCTGGATCGGATGCCCCGTTACGGTTCACGGGCGCGGTGATGCGACGCGTGGCAGAACAGTTTCCAGAAGCCTACGAAGAAACACAGGTCATCCAACTAATTAGCAGCTTTATCCCCGCAGTGCTAACCGCAAATGTGTTTGTACCAATAGATTATGGCAATGCATGCGGCATGTCGCTCATGAACTACCGAGAAAAGACGTGGGACCCTGCATTGCTGGCGGCAACCGCCCACGGATTACCGGGAGACGTGGAAGAATTTGAATCGAAATTGCCGGCACTCGCGCGCCCCGATTCCATCGTCGGAAACCTTGCCACATATTACATAGAAAAATACGGCTTTGAGGAACGTTGCGCCGTTATAGCAGGCTCCGGTGACAACCCGCAAGCAAAAGTACCCATCGCCGGTGATCTCTTAAGTCTCGGCACCAGTTTCGTCAATATGGTCTCAACCGATGGAGAGACACTCGACCCAGAAGGATTCGCCAACGCTATGTATGACGGCATTAATCGTCCGTTTATGTTTGGTTGCCGTACAAACGGTGCTATGGTCTGGGATGCCGTGAGAAACAATTACGGTTTAGCAAAAGAAGAATACGCACCTGCAGAGGCAGCGTTGCGGGAAGCCGCGCCTGGGCAGTTCATGACGTTTTGGCAACCCAAGACGGAATCCTTCCCTGTCTCCGGCGCATTCGATTTGATCCGTGCCGCTGCGCAACCGACACTATCAGAAGATTATACCGGTATCATTGAGACGAGCCTCGCTGCCGTTTACGTCTACTCCGCTGTCTTCACAAAGCAGACGCAAGCACCGCTGTTTGTAACGGGCGGCGCGACCGATAGTCCCGAAATCATGCGCCGCGTCGCTGGGATATGGAATAGACCGACACTACCGGTGGAAAAGGGCGGTGCCGCACTCGGTGCCGCAGTCGCAGGGGTCAAGGCACTCCACGACGCAGCAAACGAATCTTTCGACATCGAAGCATTCAGTGCCTCCGTCCTAAAACGCGGCGAACCGATTCAGCCACACCCTGAAGATGTCGCTGCTTATCACGGTAAAGGGCAATATCTCCAGCGGTTCCGTGAAAAATATGAACAGATTATAGCAGAACACCCAGTTTAATAGTAGTAGGCATGCTCCGCCATGCCGTTCAGATCAGATAAAAAATGAAAAAACAACTAACGCACTTCGACGAAAAAGGCAATACACGGATGGTGGATGTCGGTGGTAAGGAAGAGACATTACGCATCGCCATCGCCCGCGGGTCTATTACTGCCCATCCCGAAACACTCCGATTAATTGCTGAGCAAAAAATGAAGAAGGGTGATGTTTTAGAGGTTGCACGCCTTGCGGGTATCATGGCAGCGAAACGCACAGGCGAGTTAATCCCGCTCTGCCATCCGCTCGCGCTCACTTCAATTCGCGTCGAACTCGCAATTGCAGATGATGATAGATCACGGATAGAGATTGAAGCAGAGATTCAAACAATCGGTCGCACAGGTGTGGAGATGGAAGCACTTACCGCCGTTTCAGTTGCAGCGTTGACCGTCTACGATATGTGTAAAGCCGTAGATAAGGAAATGGTCATCGCCGATGTCCGACTCGTCAAAAAGACCGGTGGTAAAAGTGGTGATTTTATATCCGTTTCCGATCCGCAGCTACCTTAGAGAGGACAGATCAATGGAGAACCAGAAAATGCGCCACATATACATTATAATTCTCACAGTTATGCTGATTTCTACAACAGCATTTGCAGCAGACCATGTGCTGATCATCGGCGGCACTGCCGGTGAGAAATCCTTTTACGACGCATTCTGGAGCGCAACCTCCCGATTCCACGAACTGCTCATTGACGAATACGGTTATACACAGGAGCAAATCACCTTTCTCTTTGAGGATATGGGTGGGTCTGAAGCATCAGGAATTGTCGATACCGAATCAAACCGTGAACAGGTCTTAGCAGCGTTTGCCGAACTCACAGAAACCGTTCAACCTTCAGATCGGTTCCTGCTCTTCATGCTTGGACACGCATCTCGCACCGGTAGAGGAGACCTGAAGTTTAATCTGCGGGGGCGGGACATTACTGAAACAGAATACGTTACGCTTATTAACGCCATACCCGCCGAACGTCAGATTTTAATCTTCGGTTTCCCTTATAGCGGTAAACTTGTACCGCAACTGAGTAAATCCGGACGAATTATTCTTACCTCAAGCTCACCCAATGAAGGCTACTCAGTACAAGCAGGATTCGGCAATTTTTTTGTTGATGCCTTCTTCTCCGCAGCGAATGACACCGACAAAAACGGCGACATCTCTCTATTAGAAGCGTTTCTATCACTACAAACACGAACGGAGGCCTTCTATGAAAAAGATGGCAAGGTCCAATCTGAACACCCGCATCTTGATGATAACGGCGATCGGGACGCGACGCGAAACTTGACAGCTATAGCAGAAGAAACAGATGACGGCGCGCTTGCTGAAAAAACGTTCTTGGGAACGCGTCGCTCAGCCTTACAAAGTCCACCGCCCGAACCAGAGGTTTTAACGGACGCACAAAATCCAGAGTCGCGCAAACCGCCGATTCTTACCGACGGATTGCCCACTGTACCGTCCGAAACCGACGAACCTAAGCGTGAACTTATCAAGCTAAATCCGGATGGTTCTATCTCTTCCAACAGCCGTGAGAATCGTAGATCCTCGCTGCCGTACAACTTCATTAGCGAAGCAGATGAACAATCCGTCCAAGATGCTATCGACAAACTGCCCGCTCAAGAAGCATCCGAGGCGGATGGGGCTGTCATCCTTTGGGATAGCGTTGATATCAATATCGATGAAAAGAGTCGCTACATCTACTCAACACGGCGGGTCGCTAAAATTTTTAACGAAGATGGTAAGGGGCTTGCGGAGGTCAGCATCCCTTATATGCGTGGCAGAGATGATGTCACCATCCACCATGCCCGAACGTTGACTCCCGATGGCGAAGTTGTCGAACTTGATACAAACGAAATTATACGCGATGTACCCCCACCGAGTGCTGTAGATGCGGGATTGCGCGTTGATGCACGCTTGATGTACTTCACGCTCCCGAAAGTTAGCGACGGCTGTATCATAGACTACGCCTATTCCACGAATAACCTCGGACACGTCATGCAAGGCGAATTTTGGCGGCAAGTCTATTTTCAAGGACAGCATCCGGTCCAATATTATCGCTTCACTGTACACATCCCAAAGAAAAAACAGCTCTATTATCAAGTCTCAGGGGCACCCGCTGCCGCTACAGATTCTCAGTCGGACAGCTCCTTTCTCGATATTGAACCGACGATGACAGAGAATAACTACACCCGCACTTATACCTTTGAGGCGCGAAATGTGCCACCTTTAAAAGATGAATATCTGATGCCCGCCCCTCAAGATCTCGCTTATAACATTAGTATCTCCTCCCTCGATTCTTGGGATGAACTGGCGACGTGGTATGCAACACTGATTCGGGAACAGGATGAGATTACACCCAAAATCGAAGAAAAAACAAAGCAACTCCTTAGTGGTGCTTGGTCCCGAAAAGAAAAAATAAAACGGCTTTACGAGTACGTCGCAACGAACATCCGTTACCTTGGCTATGAACTCGGCATTTGGGCGATCAAACCCTATCCAGCGGACTTTGTTTTGAAAGTAGGGGCAGGGGATTGTAAGGACAAAACGACCCTCCTCTCCACAATGCTTTCATCTGTAGGTATTGATTCTTATCCTGTTCTCATCTCTGCTGGGGATATGCGTGGTGTTAACGCCCATCTTTCCGATGGCGGTTCTGAGGTTGAGGCAGTCCCGTCGCTCGCCTATTTCAATCACATGATCCTCGTCGTCGAAGGCGACAAAGACGACGAGCTCATTTGGTTGGATCCGACAGCCGAGACATGCGCATTCGGGGATCTACCCGCCGGTGACCAGGACAGATGGACACTGATTATTAATCCGCGTTTTTTAACAGAGGATAAAGATCCTGAACAGGAAACTGGCGATATGCAGAACGAACTCTATCGCTTTCAGAAAAGCCCTTCTCTGGATGCAACATCGAATCTCAAACGCGTTCACACCGACGTTAAAGTGAAAAAAGACCTCAGTGTCTCTGTCCGTCAAGAATTAACGGTTACAGGGAGTTTCAACATGAGACTCCGGAGCCAACTCAGACACCTTCAGACCGCCGAGGAGAAATCGGAGTTCCTACACAAAGCATTGGAGTTAGACGCTCGCGCGAAAATAGAGGATTTCAAAGTCTCCAAACTTTCGGAGTTTGAAGGTGAATTGAAGGTTGAACTCACGTGGAGTTGCAAGGAATATCTCTATGCGATCGGCAGCCAGTTTGTGCTTGAGTTACCGCTCGTCAAGCATCCTTACGCCGAATTACTGAGCGAGGAACGCCGAATGTATCCCGCTGCTATTGGCAAGGCACTCACGCTTGAGGATAAAATCACTGTCAGCACAGAAGCGCCCTTTAAGATAGATATTGTCCCCGAGGCGCGGACACTCAAAACGGATGTCGCAGAAATTCAACTCCAATACGCTAAATCCAAACGTAAAGCCGAAATGCATCAGACGATCCGTTTCCTGACCCCACGGGTCACACCGGATTACATCCTGCATCTCAAAGATGTCGTCAGAATCGCTTCAAACCGAGGCACAAAACGGTTCATGCTAACACAAGAGTTTTAATAGTTGTCAGTTATTAACACTACTGATGGGTTGACTGATAGTAGTCATGTCTCTGGAATGTAACCTACTTATTTTGAAAATTTACCGTACAGATTCCCGAACCCAGTTGGAACTGACCGAAAACCTGCCCGAAACGTAGTGGAGGG
>CAZQIP010000201.1:0-2446 GCA_964593655.1 uncultured bacterium
TATAATTTCTTAAAACTGAATGACTCTGCGTTTTATTGGAATTCTGTTGACTTATGTTTCTCTTAAACGTATTATACAAAATTATCTAAAAAAGTGTTAAACTATTTTCTGACACGTCGTAACATTTAATGACCGAAAACCGATAACCGAAAACCGATAACCATTCTATAAACAACCTGTAGGAGCATAGATATGAGATTCCTTAAAAAAGGCGACGACAAAAAGCCTAAATCGCAATCAGGATCCGAAACGAAGGGACACCCCGACCTGAAGGTAATCAGTGGTTCACAAATTTCTGGGCGGCAACCCCAACAACAGCCACCACCGCAACAGCAACAACCCCAGCAACAAAATATCACACTACCCAATATCAAGTATAAAATCGCAGTCGCCAGTGGAAAAGGCGGCGTTGGGAAATCGACGGTCGCTACCAATCTCGCGATCTCTTTAGCGAATGCCGGTGGTGCCGTCGGTCTCATGGACGCTGATGCCTACGGTCCGAGTATACCGACAATGATGGGGGTTCAAGAGCAACCGAAGGTAAGTCCGGAGCGTAAACTTATCCCGCTCGTTCGCCATAACATTAAACTCATGTCCATCGGATTTATGGTCCCAGAAGAGCAAGCAATGATCTGGCGTGGACCGATGTTACACAGTTCTATACGTCAACTTCTCAGCGATGTAGAATGGGGTGAACTTGATTATCTTATCATTGACTTGCCCCCTGGAACAGGTGATGTCGCGCTCTCTTTAACACAAGCGATCCCGCTGACCGGTGCACTCATTGTCACAACCCCACAAGACGTGGCACTCGCT
Source organism: uncultured bacterium (assembly GCA_964593655.1). Lineage (GTDB taxonomy): Bacteria > Poribacteria > WGA-4E > WGA-4E > WGA-3G > WGA-3G. The sequence goes on from CAZQIP010000201.1 coordinate 817, forward strand.
GATGTCCGACGCGGTGTTGCCATGTTTGAACGGCTCGGTGTCCCGATTCTCGGTATTATTGAAAACATGAGTTACTTCCTCTGCCCACACTGCAACGAAAAGACAGAAATCTTTAGGAAAGATGGTGGTAAAAATACGAGCGAACGCTTCGGTGTGGCGTTCTTGGGACAAATTCCGCTTGATGCCGAAGTCTGCACTGCCGGGGACATCGGCGTGCCGATTGTCGCCGGGCAGCCAGAGTCTCCGCAATCCGAAGCATTCGGCACCGTCGCACAGGAATTGGAATCAGTATTAGAAGAAAGCGGCGATGACGATGAATTGACGATCCTCTAATCCAGAAAGATAGAACACAGATTGCAAATTTCCTTTGCTAACGAGGTTTAAAATTGGGTCCCACCCGTTACTGAGAAAGGGTACTACCGACAACTGACAACTGACAACTGATAACTATTCCCAAGGAGGCAATCTCATGGCGAATACAGGTTGGGGAAATGTCTACAAAAAACTCGGCGCACGACCCGTCATTAATGCAACCGGCAATCAGACCGTCCGAGGTGGATCCACACCGTCTCCAGCGGTCCGAGACGCGATGCGCCAAGCAGATGAAAGTTACGTCGAAATGGAAGAATTGCTCGAAAAATCGGGACAATTCATAGCCGAGCGGTTAGGGGTTGAAGACGCATACATCACAGCCGGATGCTACACCGCACTCGTCTTGGCATCGGCAACCGTCATGACTGGAAGCGATCCTGACAAATGCGCTCAACTGCCAGATACTACCGGACTGAAAGACGAAATCGTTTTTCAGAAGATGCAACACTACTCCTACGACCGCGCATTTACGATTCCGGGCAGTAAACTCATTAATGTAGGCGACGAAAACGGTTGCACTCCTGACGAGTTGAACGACGCTATCAACGAAAACACCGCCGCACTCGCCTATCTCATCCAGCCGAATCAGGGGAAAGCCGTTCCATTGGAGCAAGCGGTTGAAATCGCACACGCGCACGGCCTCCCGTTAATTGCCGATGCTGCCTCTCAAATCTATCCGCTTGATTACTTCCGACGCAATGCCCAATCGGCAGACCTTGTCTGTTTCGGTGGCAAGTATTTCAACGCACCGCATTCGACTGGGTTCGTCTGTGGCAGAAAAGAATTGATTGAGACCGTACGGAGCGACGGCCGCATGGGTCCCCGTCCCGTCGGACGCGGAATGAAAGTGGATCGGCAGGAGATTATCGGATTGGTGACGGCTATCGACATCTGGCTATCGACGGATCACAATAAGCGATTAAAGGAACAGGACGCGAGATACGCTGCGCTCGCTGAAGGGATTGAGAATCTTGAGGGTGTGTCGTGCGAAGTCCGTTACCAAGAAAATAGCCATACGCTTTCCAATCTGCATGTTACGTGTAGTGGCAAGGATGCAGCGCAGATCGCACGTGGGTTGGATGCTGGCACGCCGCGTATCAAGGTGAATACGCACGGCAAAGACACGCTTGTCATTAATGCCTACACGCTTAATGCTGGCGAAGAATATATCATCGCAAATGCATTGCGGCATCTCTTATAGTGGAGCCCAAAAATGAATAGACATATTCGTAGCATAAACTGTTAGTTTGTGCCAGTC
>CAZQIP010000202.1:0-44707 GCA_964593655.1 uncultured bacterium
GGCGTGTACGCCGCAAAACCGAACCTACCGGGCCTGGGGATCGATGCTATTATTTTTCTTAAATTGATGTCCATGGTGCAGTTTCATGAAGTTTAAAAAAATAAATCGGTAATAAACGGGCAATGAATTGCCCTACTACAAACGGGCGGGTTCGTAGTAGTGCAATTCTGCGGCGTACACGCCCAAATGCGAAGTGCATTATCGCACGTTCTAACATTACCGAATTAAAAAGTTAATCTTCATCAAACCGAACCTACCGGGCCTGGTGGAATGCCCTAAATTGACACCTATGGTGCGGTGTTTTTGCTGGGGTGTTTCTTCTTAGGAAACCGCACCTACCTTGCGGGACTTGAGGCGTAATCGTTAAAGTGTCTATTTATTTCTAAACTTTACTATAGTTAATCTCAGACAAGAGGAATTAGATGAGCGATAAAGAAATTATCAAACATTCAAGGCAACTCCATCAAGAGGCGAGCGAATTGCTCAATAAAGACGGCTTGCTCTCAATACTCAATGCTTTCGGAACCACCCAAGTTATCGGGAGTTACGCCATGGACACGATGACATGGCCCGACATTGACATCAGTATGAATCTACCAGACGAACAGAACGTAGAATGCTTCTTTGAGCTGGGTAAAAGAATCGCAACGAAGTTCCAAATAACGAAGATGTCATATTCAAACCACTTCATTCGGAACTTCCCTGGATTCGATCACGGGCTTTATTGGGGTATCCAACTCCGCTATGCGGAACGGGAGTGGAAGGTAGACCTCTGGGGGTATGGTGACACAGATTATCAAAAACATGTAGCAGAATCTGATGTGTTACATCGGCAGCTGCAGCGGGCAGACCGCGCCGCAATTCTACGTATCAAACACGTTATCTGTCAAAATCCCGATTATCGGGGCAACGTCTACAATAGTATGGCAATCTATCGGGCTGTTCTTGAGGATAAAGTTGAATCTGTAGACCAATTTAAGGTATGGCTCAAAAAAACACATACAAAAGATCAAACGGTTGATGGATAAAAAATAGAGTAGGACTTACGCAGGCTGCTCTTTTGTAGCACAAACTTCCCAGTTTGTGGCAGGAGACCGGTGTGTTTTCCGAAAATTTTCAGCTAACACAACGGGCTGCAGTCAAAATTGCGTAAGTCCTGTAGAGGAGAAATTCCGATGCTAATGACCTTGATACAGAAAGAAATTATGCACCACATTTTGAGTGTTCGGTTTGTTGCACTGCTGTTAATGTGCCTTTTGCTCGTGCCACTCACCCTTTCGATCAATTATCGGAGGTATAGCCAGAACCTTGTGGACTACCAAGAGTCGATTAAACGCGCACAGACAGAAGCGAAAGAAAATCCGCCGAATGCACAAAACCCAAATATAGAAGTTTCCAAACTCTTCCTCAAGCCGACACCTCTGAGCGTGTTTGCGAACGGTTTAGAGGATGCGTTGCCGACCTATCTTGGCATGACGCGTAATGGGGTCCGGCAAGGTTCAGCAGGCGTTTCTCAAGCCTCCGTCGCGTATGTTTTAGGGAATCTTGATTTCCTATTTATCGTAGGGACAGTTTTCAGTCTGCTGGCACTGCTGTTCACGTTTGATGCTGTTGCTGGAGAGCGGGAGGCGGGAACGCTGCGGATAAACCTATCCAATTCCCTGCCGCGAGATGTGTTTTTGTGGAGCAAGTTAATCGGCGGCTACATTGTGTTTGTCGTTCCGTTTTTAGTCTCTTTCCTGTTAGGGTTACTCCTAATTACTTGGCAGGGTTTTCCGCTCGGTGAGTTCAAAATTGCGCTGCCCGTGTTTTGTCTGACGCTCATCTCGCTCCTCTATATTGCTGTGTTTTTTGCGATAGGCGTGTTCATTTCTACTTTTCTGGATAACGCCAAGACTGCGCTGATTGTCGCTTTTACGTTTTGGGTGTTTGCGGTGTTGATCGTGCCCCGGGGCGCGTTTGTCGTTGCTAAACTCGTCGCACCGACGCGGACACAGCAGGCGGTTTATATGGAAAAAACGACACTTCGCAACAACCTGAGTAAAGATAAGGATGAAAAAATTGGCGAAAAAATGGCTGAAGCTTTCGCGGGTAACGAAGGTGCAGGTGGCGGGGCTATGGTTATTCGCTCAGACGACACAGCGTTCCAAGAAAGAATGGCTGAACTCAAAAAACCGATTGAGGAGGAATTTCGACTGGCGTTCCAGAATCAAACGGACAAGATTGACAGGGACTATCAGCGTGAGAAGGCGCGGCAAGAATATGTTGGAGAGACACTTTCTCGGATCGCACCAACGTCCTCTCTGAGTTATATTGCGATAAATCTAACGCAAACGGGTAAATTGAAAAGGGACCGCTACTTTCAAACCGGTGAAAGGTACTTCAGTCAACTCAATGATGCGTATTTCAGCGAAATTTCCGACGATGCACTGGCACAAATTATGCAGATAGCGGCTCGGCTGAATAAATCTTCTGAATCCGAAACAGACAAAGTACCGCCGCCGCCAACCCTGACGGAACCTTCTTTATCGGACACATTGCGTCGCTCTGCAGTAGACGTGTTCTTGCTCGGTTTTTTCGCGGTGGCGTTTACGGCGATAGCGTTTCTGAAATTCTTCCGTTCTGATATTTGATACGGTTGAATACCCTGTGCGCTGCTATTCTGCAGGACTTACACAAATTCATTTGCTGGCGAGGTCTGTAACCTCGCCTTTTTTTGTTACTGATGTGTGATTTTTCTCTCGCTTCTGTTTATAATGTATCTATAATTGCGATAAAAAAAAATAATGCAACCTTTCAATATTGAGAATTCGTCACTTTAATTAAAAGATAGACGCTTCCGGGGGTACGTGTAATGAAACAGAAGGATGCCGAACTCATTCAACGGATATTAGAGGGTGACCAAGACGCATTTACGCCGTTGGTCAACAAATATCAGAAGGGTGTTCACGCGCTAGCGTGGCGGAAAATCGGTGATTTTCACATCGCACAGGAGATTACACAAGACGCGTTTCTTAAGGCATATCAGAAACTCGGAACCTTGAAAAGTTATGAATCGTTTGGTGGCTGGCTTTATGTCATCGCGGCAAACTTGTGTCTCGACTGGCTCCGAAAGAATCCACCACCGGAGCAATCCTTGGAAGTTACCGATGCAAGCGAGGTGAATCAAGTGTCATATTCTCGATACATAGCAGGAAGGCAGGTGGCAGAAGCGGATGAGGCGCGTCGTGAAGTCGTCAAGAAACTGCTCCAAAAACTGCCAGAAAGCGAAAGAACTGTGATGACACTGCATTATCTCGGAGAGATGACGATCAAAACGATCAGTGAATTTCTGGGTGTGTCCCCGAACACTGTGAAGAGCCGACTCAGTCGCGCTCGCAACCGTTTAAGGAAGGAAGAAGACATGATCCGACAAAATCTCGGCAGTTTCCAACTGCCTGCGAACTTAACAGAAACCATCATGCGAGAAGTCTCGCGTATCGTTCCCACTGCACCTGCCGCGAATAAACCCGTCTTACCGTGGGTGCTTTCTGCAGCTTCTGCAGTCTTGGTTTTTCTGCTGATGGGTGTTGGGACACAATACCTTTCCCGTTTCCAGAAACCGTACAATCTAAACGCCACCTCGGAACCAACGGTGGATCTCATCGAGGCACTTTTTGTTGTGGATACGCCAGCGAAGCCCGCTGTACGGAATCAGGCTGGACGTTCCGCGACACCGGGTAGAAATCCGGGAGCGGGGCAGCAGCCCGATGCACGACACTTCGCCGCAGCACTCGTTGACGAAACCGAAGTTTCTGCCCCAGAACCGCAGTGGACACAAACCAAAGGACCGGAAGGTGGTATCGTCAATAGTCTCTTCACGACGAATTCCGGTGATATTTACGCCGGGACACCCACCAGTCTCTATAAACTCACAGCGGATTCCCGGGCATGGAAACACGTCAACATGAGAAGCGGGACCTCGCTGAACCTCCAGGATTGGTTCGCAGGCGCGATACAGTTGACAGAACACGGTGATAGACTCTATCTCGCCACCGATACTGAAGTATTGGCATCCGAAGATAATGGCGAGACGTGGCATGCGTTAGGTGTCCATCCAGAAGGGCCGCCCAGAGGTTTTGCCGTGACCGACGCCGGGTTTTATCTCGCACTTATGAACGGTGTTTACCACTCGAAAGATGGTAAGACCTCGTGGGTAGTTTTGAAAAATGGCATGAAAACTGGGAAGATCCGTGCGCTCGTAGCCGTTGAGAACACCGTGTTTGCTGGCACCAGCAGTGGACTCTATCGGCTCAATGCTGAGAAATGGGAACTGTTAACCGTTGGTCCGGCAGATAAACCTGAACAGAAACTCACTATCCACGCTTTGGCTTCTGAAGCGCATAGACTCTACGTGGCCGCGGGGTGGGAATTGACAAATCAGATCGGTGATCGCAAAACAATTATGACGGGTGCTAATTGGTGGTCGCTTTACCGATCAACGGACCTGGGCGATACATGGTATGCCATAGACCCGCGGAAAAAACTGGAAAACGAGAGGGAAGCAAAGGGTGGCGTTCGGTTTCAATTCCCGTTAGATGGTAAAAATTCAACACAAATGGATTGGACTTACGCAAATTTCAGGATCATCACCACTAAAGGCAGGGTTATGGTGGCGGATTCACAGGAACTCTTTTACTCAGTGAATGCGGGTGAGACGTGGACCACCGTAGATTTAAAAAATAGGATGGCAACTGACCAAATCGCACCGCCTATTGTGATGCTGGATGCAAATACCTTCTACAGAGGCACGCAATCTGGGCTCCTTCGCACGACTGACGCTGGCGAGTCGTGGCGTGAATTTAATACCGGACTCGCTGGAACCACTGTTATGAAGTTATTCGCTATTAACGGAAAACTTTACGCGCTGAGTATGAATGGATTTGTTACCTCAACTGACGGTGGTGAATCTTGGATACCGTTTGCCGATGATAGTCCTGGGCCGGATAGGTCAGGCACTTCCTTTATGTCAGTAATGGAGATATTTAACAGGACGCTCTATGTGAAGGATATGGTAGGCATGGCACCTCAGATCCTTCGCTTCTCTATAGCGGATGAGAAAATGATCCCTATTCCGGGCATCCCCATGATATTTGAAAAACCTGCACCAGAGCAGCAAGTCCTGAATAACGATTTGGCAAACCAGTTAGAAGAAAAAAATGGTAAGGCATTTGTGGATTCACTAACAGAGTTAGGTAAGCAAGACCTTGAGAACGGTAAAGTACCGAACCTTGAGGGTATCGACCTTGAGCAGCTCAATGAAACTATAAATAAGCCGTTCGCAGGAGCGTTTGCAGATGCTATGGCACCGATGTTCGGTAACTTCGCTATTAGCGGTGAGACATACTACGTTGAATACAAGCAGAAACTCTTCAGATGGAAGCCCGGTGAGACTGAATGGTACAACACTGGATTGGTAGATAGTGCCGAAAATATTTTTGCGACTATGTTTTCCAAACCTTTTGACTATTCCGGTGGTGCTTCTGCTATCGCTAATATGATGGATTCTATGGGTTTCAAGATTGCGGTGTCTGGTGAAACCATTTACGTTGCACGGCGAGATGGACATCTCTCTCAATCGTTTGATGAGGGCGAGACTTGGAACGATGTCACACAAGAGATTCCGTTCTCTTTTGCCGAGTTTAACGCAATAACTTTCGCAGGACCAACCATCTATGTGGCAACGGACAAAGGTGTGGTCTATTCAAGCGGCGGTGCCACCTGGCACGCGGCAACCGATGCTGAAGGTAACCCGCTTGTCGTGAAGAAGTTTGCCGTAGAGGGAACGACGGTCTATGGCACAACTGGTCAATACGTGTATCAGCTGAAAAAAGATTCTGACACGTGGAAACAGGTGACACCTGAAATCCCTGATTCTCTCCTTTCGTTTGTTGTTGATAGTAACACGATCTATGTTGGGACTTCCAGCAGCGGTGTGCTACGTTTTACGCTTGATGAATAGTGTAATAGACTGTATTTACATTTAGATTTTAAAATATGGAGGAAATTGCAATGCGTCAGTTGAAGTGGGTATTTATCTGTCTTTTGGTTTTGTTTGCTATGTCATTTGTTTTTACGATAGGTTGCACGCCCCAAATCATGGGCAAAACAGGGTTTGATGTTGAGTTATCGGTTACAGGTATGACACGAGTTACCTCTGTCTTTCGTGTTATGGGGGCGTTGAAAAAGAGCGACGCGTTGGTTATCGATGATGCAGTCTACAAAGTAACGCAGCTTAAGGCACCGCTTAACGGGTGGCATTTGGATCCTGATGAACCACAACACCTTACTGTTGAAGTGTGGGCACTTCGTGAATCAGATCCTGCACAGGGTGCTAATGCGGCAATCGCTGATCGTGTGAAAGCAGCGTTAATTAAGACCGTTGAAAACTTAGGTTTTCAAGCGAGTGTGGAAAGTATAGAACCGCGTAAAGTAGCTCATAAGCTTGTCATCAATTAAAGTTGCTATGATGCATAGCGGTCATTATCAACGTGATTAAATTATCGTAGGCGCGCTTGGAAAGCGCGCCTTTTTTTTCGCATAAACCCTCGTTCTGAAAATATCGTTAAATAATGCAACCTTTTAATCTCTAAACCCTGTCACTTAAATCAAAAGATGTTAGGATTCCGAAGGAGCTTGCAATGGAGCAGAAAGACGCGCAACTCATTCAACAGGTACTACAAGGCGACCAAGAGGCGTTCGCTATCCTCGTCAACAAGTATCAGAAAGGTGTTCACGCGCTGGCGTGGCGGAAAATTGGTGATTTTCACATCGCTCAGGAAATCACGCAGGACGCGTTTCTCAGGGCATATCAGAAGCTCGAAACATTAAAAAACCACAACTTGTTTGGCGGTTGGCTTTATGTCATCGCGGCACGCTTGTGTGCTGATTGGTTTGAAAAGAAATCCTTACCGGAACAATCCTTGGAGGTCACTGATATGAATGAGGTGAATCGCGGGTCATACTCTCGATATGTAGCCCAGAAACAGGAAGCCGAAGCCGATGAGACGCGTCGCGAAGTCGTCAAAGAACTGCTCCAAAAGCTGCCTGAGAGCGAAAGGACAGTGATGACACTCCATTACCTCGGTGAAATGACGATCAAAACCATCAGTGAATTTCTCGGTGTATCTCCAAATACCGTTAAAAGCCGGCTTAGCCGCGCACGAAATCGCCTAAAGAAGGAGGAAGACATGATCCGACAAAACCTCGGCAGTTTCCAACTGCCTGCCAACTTAACAGAAACCATCATGCGAGAAGTCTCGCGTATCGTTCCCACTGCACCTGCGGCGAGTAAACCTGTCTTACCGTGGGCAGTCTCTGCAGCCTCTGCCGTTTTGATTTTCCTACTGATGGGGGTTGGCACACAATACCTTTCGCGTTTTCAGAAACCTTACAATCTAAACGCCACATCCGAGCCGACGGTTGAGATTATCGAGGCACTTTTTGTTGTGGATACGCCAGCGAAACCCGCTGTTCGGAATCAGGTAGGCAGTTCTGCGACACCGGGTAGAAATCCGGGAGCGGGTCAACAACCTAATGCCCGCTTTTTCGCTGCAGCAGCGGCTGAGAAGACCGAAGTTGTAACCCCGCAACTGCAGTGGACACAGACCAAAGGACCGGAAGGCGGTTTCGTCAACAACTTCTTTACGACGAATGCCGGTGATATTTACGTAGGGACCTCAACGAGTCTTTACAAACTCGGAGCCGATGGACGGGCATGGCGACGTGTCAACGCGAGAAGGCTCGGTTCACTGAGCATCCAAGATTGGTTAGGGACTGCGGCACAGATGGCAGCGCATGGTAATATGCTTTATCTCGCCACTGACACTGAAATATTGGCATCCGAAGATAAAGGGGAGACGTGGCATGCGTTGGGGACGCATCCAAAAGGAATTGCCAGAGGATTTGTGGTGGCTGACTCAGGATTTTACCTCGCGCTTACTGGTGGAGTTTATTATTCCAAAGATGGTACGACTTCGTGGGTTGCTCTGAAAGAGGGTATGGCGGCAGAGAAGATCCGTGCACTTGCCGCAATCGGAAATACAGTATTTGCTGGTACCGATAAAGGACTCTATCGTCTCAACATTGAGAGGTGGGAACTATTACAAGTACCAGTGGGTCCAGCAGATATGCACGGTCAAAGACCGGTGATCCACGCTTTGGCTGCTTCAAAAAATCGACTCTATGTTGCAGCGGGAGAAGCATCTACTCAGACCGGCACACAAATTAAGTCAGTGAGGTTTTGGTGGACACTTCATCGCTCAACAGATCTGGGTGATTCTTGGTATCCTATAGATCCACGCGGAACGCAGGAACGTGAGACGGGTAGGCGGCGGAGTCAATCTTCGATTAGTTCCCCACTAACCGGGTCAGATAACATTCCGCTTGTCAAGATAGTTGCAACAGGTGCACGGGTTATGGTGACGGAGGCAGATGGTGGGTTTTTCTACTCCACAAATACTGGAGAGACCTGGACGACCTTAGAAAAAGATGAGTTAGGTTCCGGTATCGCTCCACCGCTACTGATAGCCGATACAAACATCTTTTACAAGAGTGGACTGTCTGGGATCCTGCGCACAACCGATGGCGGTGAATCTTGGCACCCGTTTAATACGGGGTTTGTTAGCACGCCTGTTACGACTTTAATCGCTGTTAAAGATAGACTCTACGCAAACTCAGTGAATAATAAGTATGTCACCTCAACAGATGGTGGTGAATCATGGATGCCGCTTCCCAAAGATATTGACCACGGTGTCTTTACCGCTGCATTTGACGATAACGTGTATCTGAAGAGTGGGAATAATATGAATTCACGTTCACCGCTACTTCGCCTATCTACTGAAAATAATAGCTTAAATTTTATCCCCGGCATGCCCGATTTTGAGTCGGGCAATCAACAGAATCAGGTACAGGCGGAGATAGACGTGCCTGAAGAAATGATGCTCAAGGCCTTGCGGGAAGTCTTGCAGGAATCATTTCCAGATAAGGTTAAGCAGAATATTGAGGAGCTTGATCTTGAACAGGTAGCCGAGATGCTCAAGGGTATTGATATCGATCCTGACCAGTTAAATGAGAAACTCACGGAGAAATTCAATAGTAACCCCGATTTTGACAGGTTAAAAAATGAGGCACTTAATAAGGCTGCCGAGGAACATTTTTCAACGGGTATGCCACCATCTTTTGGAAGTTTTGCTGTTAGCGGCGAGACGTACTACGTCGAATACGGACAGAAACTTTTCAGATGGGAACCCGGCATGACTGAATGGCACGATACTGGGTTAATAGATGAAACTGAATTTGACTTTCCTGTTGATTATTCTGCTGAGGCTTCCACATCTATAAATGTCCTTGATTCCATAGGTTTCAAGATTGCTGTGTCAGGTAGCACCGTCTATGTCGGGAAACGGGATGGACACCTCTCTCAATCGCTTGATGAAGGCGAGACTTGGAACGATGTCACACAAGACCTTCCGTTTTCTTTCACGGAGTTTAAGGGAATCACCTTTGCAGGATCAACCGTCTATGTGGCGACTGATAAAGGTGTCGTGTATTCAAGCGATGGTGCCAATTGGCACGCTGCAACCGATGTTGAAGGTAGACAACTTGTCATGGAGAGATTTGCGGTAGCGGGAACGACGGTATATGGCACGACTGGACAATACGTGTATCAGTTGAAAGACGGTTCACACATGTGGGAACAGGCAACACCTGAAATCCCGGATTCTGTTCTTTCGTTTGCTGTTGATAGTAACGTGCTTTATGTTGGAACTGCCAGCAGCGGCGTGCTGCGTTTTACGCTTGATGAATAGTTGTGATATTGACCCAATAGGATTTTCAAAAGGCGTGTTTTCAAACGCGCCTTTTTTATCAACCTACAAAAAACGGTGGCTGTACAACGTTCTCCTTCACAACCAAGGTTTATTATACCTTTTAAATGGGGCATTGGTAATTAAATCTCAGGATTTTACATTTTTTTTTCAAATTATGCACCCTTTTCGTCTGCGAGATGCGTCTATAGTAACAGAACCTGTTATGAGCAACAGCGAGAAAAATTGTCGTTTAAAATAAACCTTATGAATCGAACGTTAGCGTTCTTATGAAAATGTGTTAGGAGATTACAAAATGGCTATTAAAGACTATGATACGACAATTCGGCTTAAGCCGAGCAAAACGGTACTGACCTTTTCTTATGTCAAAAGCGGCAACGCGAAGTTGGATAACGGTGACAATATCGGTGCCATTGAAGATTATAATGCGGCGATTCGCCTGCAACCGAAAAGTTCCGTTATGCTGACTGTTGCATACCTCAATCGCGGACTTGCGAGGTTCAATATAGGTGACACTATAGGTGCTATTAGAGATTATAGCGAGGTCATCCGTCTGAAACCGAAAAATGCTATTCTTGCGAGTGCTTATGTCCATCGTGCTGCAGCGAAATCTAAATTAGGCGACACTATAGATGCGATTAAAGATTATGATGATACGATCCGTCTCGCTTTAGAGAATACGGACTTCGCTGCCTACGTCTATAGTAAGAGAGCCACTGCTAAGTTGGAGATAAGCGACAATATAGGCGCGATTGAAGACAGTAAGACAGCGATTCACCTTGATCCTGACCTCGCTGAAGCCTATGGGACCCGAGATGACGCAAAGTCGAATCTTGGTAACTATGCAGAAGCCGTTTAAGACTACAATATTGCGGTCAGTTTGTTATGTGAACTGTGAGATATTTATTGAACAAACCCAGCCTTGGTGAGGTTTTACACCTCGCCAAGGCATAAACCTACCTACACCGTCAATTTTCCTACTTCATATTGAGCGTTTGATGTCAACGCAATTCACCTAAATCCGTTACAATTGATAAACTGATATGTTTGAGATATACCAGAAAAGTATCTGAAAATCAGAGATTGCGTTTGACAATAAGGCTTCAACTTGCTAAAATAGCACAACTTTCCCATATTATGTTTACAAAAAACATGAAAAAGTATATTTTTATCGTATGCCTATTGCTAACTGCATCTGGATTGACACACGCCAGCACAACTGATGGCACAATCGCTTTTGATTGTCCTGATGCGCCACACGCCAAATTTCAATTCCATTTTACGCGTGAACTGATCGCACTCGCTGGCACGACGGCACCTTTCAACACAGTGTCCGATGTTTATATCCGCACCTATGACGCTGAAGCAGGTATATTTAATAGGTTCGCTCAGTATTACGGTGAAACCCTGAAAGCCGAAAACTGGCAAAGCCTGCTGGAAGATAACAGCGTACGCCTCTATGTTCTGGAGGTGTCCAGTGCGCAAAGTTCGCAGTCAAATAAAGCGATTTCAGGTATCTTTGCGGTTGTAGAAAGCGATGGCGATGTCCAGCTGCTAAACATCGTCGGTAATATTCCACCGCAACAGATAGGGCAGCTTTTAGCGAATCTGGGTCAAATCGGAATAGAGATACCTGCCTTAAAGTCGCTTGATGCACAAACGTTTCAGAGATTTGAAGCACCACCGGAACCGATACCGGCACCAACACTATTGCGGACCACTGGCAAGCAACCAAATTTTTTTAGCGTGAAGTTTTCAACGAAAAGAGATGCGTCAAAGTTCGGTTTTTCGTTCTCAAGGAGCCACAATGAGACCCTGCATGGACAGTGGAGTTACTACGGACATCCGATTGAACAGATCCATATTCGCTCTGACAGCAAAGAGCGTATTGCCCAAATCCATCAGGCACTTCAAAAAGAATCCACTGACATTGAGGCTGTAATGGAGCGTCTGCCATCCGTAAATACATCTGGATATAAGCAGAAACTTATTGTTCACACATCGGAACGTCTTGCCACGATTAGCGTCGGGAATATACCAGATCATAAAAATGAACCTTTTATGTTAGCGAAACAGTTTCGGACCTCAGAAGGGGAACCGATTCATGAGATACGGATTAAGGGGCATCAAGATACACATCTGAAGGATGTTAGACAGGCACTTGAAAAAGGTCCAGAAGACATCGAAAAAGCGATCGGAACACTGCCGAGCGCGATATCGGGTTTAGAAGCGGCACGTCTCAGGATTGAGGGGGAAGGTGCTCAACGCAGAGCAATCGTTACTATAGTTGAACAACCGCTTCCGTCCCGTTTTTATCTCGATAGATCACCGTGGATTGGGTTCAATCGCGTCACCGGATGGGAGTTAGGCGCGCGCATTGATTCCGGTTTTCGGAAAGGGAAGCGTCCAAACACGTCTTACAACATCAGTGCTCCGAGTGCATTTCGTGGAGATACGCTCTCAAAATTTTTCGGACAGGTAGGTTACGGATTTGGCACTAAGCAATTCTATTACCGGGTTGGTGGTAGGGCAGCTTGGGGTGAACCCGATTCATGGCACCTCGGGTTAACGACGCAGTTCCATCGCACGCCAAGCGTCATTGCCCCGGAACTTTTTCCGTTTTATGATGATGCAGGTATGACTATTCTCCGAGTTTTGGGGATGCCGGATCATCAGAATTACTATTTCAGAGAAGGACTTGAGGTCGCCTTACAATGGAGACCTATTAGACAACGGCATTCGTTCAAACTGAGTCTACTTGCGGAGTCACACGACAGTTTACGAAAAAGCACGGATTGGCACTTCTTCAACTGGCGGTCAAAATCAAAAGCACGTGAAAATCCAGTGGTAACGCCGGGTCAGATGCGGAGTGTCCTGTTCAAATACGATTATAGTACCCGACACGATTTTCTCGGGTGGCACAATACCTTCTTCGTTGAGCATAGCAATAGTCCTATCGGATCCGATTATGATTTTACACGGTATCAACTTCACCTACGCTATGCGCATCCGTTCGGTAGCCATCAGATACGCACACGGGCAGTCGGCAGTTTTTCAACCGCACCGCTGCCAATTCAACGCCAATTTATCATCGGTGGACCAGGGTTACTGAACGGCTACTCACTTTACGCTTTTGCTGGTGATCGCGGATTTATCTTCAATATTGAGTTTCTCTTCCATTTGCCGGCGTTAATAAATTGGAAAAACGTATTAGAATTTCCTGATGTAGATCTTTTTTTAGTGCCTTTTCTGGATGCCGGGCAAGCATGGAACGCGTCTGAGGAGAAATACATTTTTGAACCTAAGAGCAATGCTGGTATCGGTTTGCAGCTTGGTAAGACAGACTTTATCTTGCGGTTTAACGTTTCAAAAGCCTTTGAAGCCGATCAAGGGATTCAGTTCAACACCGCGTGGTTTTATAGTTTCTAAGCAAAAATAATCCTATTCTAATCGTACTGTTTCAAATGCAGGGGGTATAATGCGATGCGAAAACACACAAACCGTGCCTTATTGCTATCGTTTGTTCTTCACATAGGACTGATGTTAGTACTCTCGCCGTTTGTTGTTAATCATTTCGATGCCGAGAAAGAGAGCATATCCGCGGAGATTCTGGAAGTGGACTCGGAAAAACGGGTGAAACGGCAGGTTCTACCGCAGCGCTTACGGCTGATGGCGCGGGCGGCAGATGCCGATGCAGCATCCGATTCGCCTGCTTCACCGACGTACGCGCTGCGAGTCAGCGCACCGAAAGCCCCCATTCACACCGATGTTGTGCCTAATGTCGTTACACACGCCGATATACCGAGAGCGGATCGTCCGAGTGCCGTTTCTAATACCAGCTTTGGCGAAGGGAAGACGCTCGGAGGGCCCGTTGTCATTGAAGGGCAGAATGGAAGAGGCGCGGGCGGCGTTGGGGTTGGGTTTGGTGGACCGGATCGTCAGGGGAGCGGCTTTGGGATGGGGTTAGCCAGTGAGATGGGTGTATCGGAACTTGAACTCGATACACCGATTCGTATAGATACAGGACTCGGTATTTTTGGTACAGAAGCGAAACCCGGTCACGGATTAGTCGGACAGGTTTATGTGCCCGGGGAGGCTATCCTCCGAATGCCTGATTTTGACAGTTTGGTTCCTATCTATACTTTTGTCACAGCGAACTTGGATGTCCCCAGACGATACTATACCTCGGGCTTTCCGACACCTGAGATGCAGTCTGTCATTGAGAATTTCGCGATTCGCTTCCGTGCCGAATTAGAGATTAACATGCCGGGTGTGTATGTCTTTGAACTCAGCTCAGATGACGGTTCGCAATTATATATTGATGGATCTCTCGTTGTGGATAATGATGGAATCCATCCAACAAGGAGTCGGCAGGGGCGTATAAAACTTGGCACGGGTATACACCGTGTTGAGATTCACTATTTTCAAGGCCCTCGAGAAGCTATTGCGCTACAGTGGTTTTATCAACCCCCAAATGGCACTAAACAAATTGTACCGCCCGATGTGATCTATCACCCCGGCGAACCACAAATTCCAGATGCATTGAAAAAATTACAGCAACGCCTGAAAAGTATTAAGCAGGAGAAACCTGAAAATACAGAAGAGCCGTAACGGAGAAACCGGATGAAGGATACGATTGTCAGCGTATTGGTTATGTCTCTGCTTTTGATTGGCGGTGAAGTGTACGCGCAGTCTGCTAATGGACGTGTGCCTTTTGATTGCCCGGACGTGTCATCGTCTCAGTTCCAATTTGATTTGAGTCGCGATGTTATCGCGCTCGTTATCGAAGACCCTACCGCTAAGATTACGCCACTGTTTAAAAGTGTGGATAACTTATATCTCAGGAACTACCGAAACCGATCCGGCAATTTTAAGAAGATGATTAAGTATTACAGCGAAGTGCTAAAAGGGCGTGGTTGGCAAGCGTTAGGACAGTACCCGCAAACTGATCCTGAAAAAATTAGCCTTCACCTCTACGTTCTACTCCAGGATGAAACCGTTAAAGGCATCTTCATCATCGTCAAAGACAAGGGCGGAATTTACCTGATAAACATTGTCTGTGAGATTCCGAGGCGGCAGCTGGGTGAGTTGTTACTGAACCTGAATCAACTCGGTATCGAAATTCCGAGGCTAATGTCGCTGAAGCAGCGTGATTTAGAACTCGCGCCGCCGCCACCGCCACCGTCTGAACCGCTTAAACCAGATACAGATCCCCCGATGACAGAGAAACGTGAGACAGCGGAACCCACCACAGATGAGACACCTGAGCCGCCACCGCCGCTTTGGGATTGGTACGCTGATGGCGAACGGATTGATGAGATACAGATTCAGAGCAAGCTCACATCCCCTGAAGGCACTGACCCGAAGTCGATTGAAGAAACAATCGTCGCCGAAAGGGAGAAGCTCCTGAAGATTCTAAGAAACGGTTCTGGTGAACTTAGAGAAGTTATACCGGTTCTGGCAGGCGCGCTTGATGATTCGAGAAAGGTATCTCTGCGGATTACGGAAGAAGGGGCGAAACGCATCGCCATAATTAGCGTAATATCCATGAAAAAAATATCGGTGCTGAAATCTATGAAAATCACTGGTAAGCGGGTAAATATATCAGTGCACGACAGAATCGTTCCCCATGGAGATGAGGGAGAGACACCACTTGATGCAACGCGATTTTGGGCGAGAGATGTCCCGATTCACGAGGTCCGTATCCGCGGCAATCAGAAGGTGGCAGCGGCACGCATTCGGCAAACGCTTGATAACGCCTCACCTGACATGGATAAAGCACTTAGGACGCTCTTTAAAGTAATGCCCCATTTTGAAGAGGTCCGCTTACAGGTTGATGAGACGGATGCGAAGTACATCGCCACGATCTCTGTCGAAGAAAAACCGCTTTCTACAGATGCCTATCTCGGTCTCAGTCCACCGCTACGGCTCGGTTTTAACCGCGTGACAGGATGGGAGATCGGCACCGGCTTTGAAGTCGGTAAACGCAAAGATGTCGGTCCTCTCTGGATGTGGAGTATCAGGAATTCGCATGGCAACCAAATCTCAAGGCTGTTTGGAAAAGTCAGTTATGCGTTTGGTAATCCGCATATCCATTATCAGCTGGGAGGCATAGCGAATTGGGGAAAACCGTATACTTGGAACTTCGGAATTACCGGTCAACTCCATCGCTTGACAGATGCCGTCGCACCTGAACTTTTTCCGGGCTACAACAGCGGCATCGGAATCTTCCAACGCATTATTGGGGTGCCAGACTTTCAAAATTACTATTTGCGACAAGGGGCTGAGATCAGATTGTATTGGGCACCTATCATGCCTACGCATTCGTTCAGGTTGTCAATGCTTGCTGAGTCACACAGAAGTCTTGAAAAAAGCACTGATTGGTTTATTGCTAATTGGACATCGAAACTAAGTGTCAGAGGGAATCCACCGATAACTGCGGGGCAGCTACGGAGTCTCGTCTTTCAATACGATTTTCTCAATAGAACAAAATCCCTCGGCTGGCACAATACGTTTTTTGCTGAATATAGTAGTGCTGCTGTGAGGTCTGATTTTGATTTCACACGTTTACAATTGCACCTTCGATATGCTTTCCCACTCGAGAAGAATCGAATCCGTACCCGGCTTTTGCTGGGTTATTCTAACGCGCCGCTGCCGATTCAACGCCAATTTGTGATAGGCGGGATGGGCGGACTTCGGGGGTATCCTTGGTATAGACAAGAAACCGACACTAATGGTATAGTAACCTACGAGAGCGGCCATACGGCTTCACCTTATGCCTTTGCTGGGGACAGAGGATTTCTGCTGAATATCGAATATCACTACAAGCTGTCGAATCTATTGAGTCAGGGTATTTTCAAAAATGCGTTTCTTATCGCCTTCCTTGACGAGGGGCAAGTCTGGAATGTATCCGACGATACCTATGCTTTTAATCCGAAAGCAAGTGTAGGCATCGGCTTACAGTTTGGTGAAGACGATTCTGTTGTCGTCGTTAATGTTCCCGGTTTACATTCAGGACGCGATGATTCTGTATTCAGGGTTAACATTGCCAAAGCCCTGGAGTCTGGGCTTGGTGTTCAAATTACGACTGCTTGGTATCACAGTTTCTAAGCCGAGTGAACGTCTTTCAAAGCGAGACAATATGCGAACTCTCCTGGTATTAGTCATCTTTGTTATGGTGTACATGCCAACGCCCCCTTTGAATTCAGAGGTTGATGCGGATACATTCACCTTCGTTCGCCTGAAATACCGAGGGCATCGGAGTATCTGGGATATAGATTGGCCCGCTTCCGATCGAAACTTTATTCTCCAGCTCCGTGAACATACAAATATTGATGTCTCACCGAAAGAGAAGATCGTTGACATCCGTTCCAAAGAACTCTTTGAATACCCGTTCGCCTATATGCTGGAGGTGAGTCGGTTGATTCTTACCACTGAAGAAGCAGAGAACGTGCGCGAATATCTTTTGCGTGGTGGGTTTATCATGGTAGACGATTTCCATGGCGGTCGGCAATGGAAGCAGTTTTATAAGCAATTCAAGAAAATCTTCCCGAAACGTGAACCGGAAGATATCCCGATTTCACATCCACTTTTTCACTGCTTCTTCAAAATTGACAAACTGATGCAGATTCCAGGTGCCGGTGCAGCGATGCGAGGGCGGACCTATGAAAAGCACGACGGTTTTCCAGCGCGGTGCCTCGGGGTTTATGACGACTATGGACGGTTGATGATGATGATTAACTTTAATTCCGATCTCGGCGATGGTTGGGAGCACGCTGCTGAGAGCTTCTACCCGCGTGAGCGTTCCGATATGGCGTTCAAACTCGGAATTAACGCCGTTGTTTATTCACTGACGCATTAAGGATGTCCCTATTTGGAGCAAGGCTATCATGCGAATTATTCTATTGCTAACGCTTATTGTCATACTGTCTGTCCCCACGGGGCTTCTGGACGGAGAAGACGACAGCGACCTATTTACCTTTGTCCGCTTGAAATATGGTGGGCAACTCACGCGACTCAGCAGTTGGCGTGTGGATTGGCCAGCCTCAGATCGGAATTTTATCTGGCAGCTCAGTAAACAGACAAACATTTCGGTCGCGCCTCGAGAAAAGATTATTGAGGTAGGGGCATCGGAGTTATTTGAATATCCTTTCGCTTATATGCTTGAAGTCGGGAGTCTCAGGTTAAGCACAAGTGAGGCGGAGAATCTACGGGAATATCTCTTACGCGGCGGGTTTATCTTTATCGACGATTTTCATGGGGAACGTGAATGGAAGTGGTTTTATGCCGAGTTCAAGAAGATTTTCCCTGATCGAGAACCGGAAGACATTCCGATCTCACATCCGATTTTCCACTGCTTTTTTGATATTGACAAACTAATCCAAATCCCTGGACTCCGCGCACTTTTTAATGGTCGAACCTATGAACGACGCGACGGGTATCCGGCGTACTGCCGTGGTGTTTATGATGATTATGGCAGATTAATGATGATGATCAACTTTAATTCCGATCTCGGCGATGCATGGGAACACGCTGCTGAGGATTACTACCCGCGTGAGTATTCTGATATGGCACTGAAAATGGGCATCAACGCCGTTGTTTATACCCTCACCCATTAGTCAAATTTTTTTCTTTTCAGAGTAGTAATGGGTCTCCATAACCGATAAATCCTGTTAAACTTTTTGCGTTAATGAGAGTCTAAATCAGAAATCCTTTCGGGGCAAGTTTCCATATATGTTCATGTACCTATAGGTTTGTAGGAAACTTATGTCATGGAAATGCCATCCAGCAAAAAGTAGGGAGACAAGAAAAATATGCTCACTCGTAAGCAGAAGTTAGATTTTTATGAAAATGGCTATATCACTGTTCCTGGTGTTGTTCCAAGATTGATGGTAGATGCCGCGCGAAAGGCCATAAATCACTCGATCGGCGCGGTCGGCATGCATCAAGGAGATTTAGAACGGTTTCGGGCACAATCCTATTGCAACGAGATTCGCCAAGCCCCCGAGTTAGTGGATCTTTTCGGAAAAACGCCTGTCCGCCAAATCGCTGAGGCGTTGATGGGCGAAGGGAATCTACAAATACCGGGCTCAGCACAGGTTGCGCTCCGGTTTCCCGGTCCGTTGCACACGGATCCGAACGAACCGCGTGGACATCTTGACGGGTTAGGAAGCGGTACGAACGGTATGGAAAAAGGGGTTTATCGCCGGGGGTTTACTGCGCTTGCTGTTGTCTATCTTGCGGATGTGCCGGAGCCATACAGCGGAAACTTCACCGTCTGGCCGAAATCACATAGCTTCTTCGCCGATTATTTCAAGAAGGAAGGACATGAGATCTTAGCAAACGGAATGCCGCGCCCTGAGTTACCTGAAGGCCCTAAGCAGATCCTCGGCAAAGCCGGGGATCTCGTTCTGACGCACCATCAGATTGTTCATAGCGCGGCACCGAACGCCGCAGCTGATATCCGTTACGCTGCGATTTTCCGATTGCGGCATGTGGATTGTGAGGAAAATGGCTATGATGGTTACACGGATATCTGGAGAGAATGGCCCGGGATCCAAGAGGTGATTACGCCTGCGGATAATTAAGGTTTCGACAGAAAGGGGTAGGTGGGCACACTATCACCGCCTGCCTATCTCATATTACTCGGGGCTCTTAATATCACCCCAAGTCGTGGTGAGTTTGTCGGCTGGTTCCACAGCAAACGGGTTGCTTTGTCCCTTCGCAAGGCTTTCTACCTCTTTTTCAGAGAGGGCGCGATGGAACAGCAAGAACTCATCTATCAGCCCATTGAATGCCCACGTCGGTCCGACCGCAGCATCAAACGCAGCGGCTTCTGAACCAATCCCGATAAATCCAAATCGAGCGGCACCGGCACCGATGACTTTTGTCGGTGCAGCAACTTTTTCATCAAGATCCCCATCGACATAGATACGTTTCTCTTTGCCGTCAAAAGTTGCGACGAGATGGTGCCATTTGTCATCGGCGACATCCGTTTTCCCAAACCAATCATGTATCGGACAACAGTTGTCAAAGGCAACAAAAGTTGTACCGGCATTTGCACCGACATCATCACCTACAGCAAAACGGAAGAATTCACTCCGATCCCACGAAGCAATCATGCCTCTAACGCCGGTTTTAACCCAAGCGGCAAGCGTAATCTCTTCAATCGGATCTTTATACATGTGTTCCCGCACCGAAATATACTGGGTGGCATTACCCGGAAACTCCATACATTCTTCGACTTTGCCGTCCACAATTTTTAGATCATTACCGTGTAGGAAACCATCATTTCCGTTCCCAGACTGGTCTAGAACATCATCCTTTTTCAGTGTATCTTTGTTAAAGCTGTAGTAGATGATAAGTTCATCATCACTGATGCCCTGCGCGTGGCTTGCTACGACTACTCCTGTCAGCATCAGACCTAACACCAAAAACTTGAAAATAAAATCAGCTTTCATTGCGAGCCTCCTTGATATATAACACATGCATCAACACGTGTTTTCAGAGCGGTTAATATCTCAAAACATAAGAAGTTGGAGTTGGAATATAGTGGGCAGAACCTGATTGCAGTATATATATAAGAATTGTGATAAAAAAGCAACAATTATTTTTCGTCTCTTGTCAGGAATTTTTCCAGATAGCACACATCGCAGAATTTGCCTTTAAGTTTCACATGTCTTTTGGCGATGCCGATTTTTTTGAAACCGAGATTGCCATAAAACCGGAGGGCACGCGTGTTGTCCGCGATTACCTGAATAGCGATTTTTTTGAAGTTTTCGGCGTGGGCAAACTTGAATGATGCTTCTGCAAGTAATTGCCCAATCTTACGTCCTCGGAAGTTAGATTGTACCCACGTCCCGACTGTTGCTACATGTTGCATGGAATCGGTATATTGCGCTAAAGCATCTGGTTCAATGATCTGGATGCCAACAATCTCGTTGTCTACCTCAGCAACAAACAGCGCACTTCGACCACACAGTCCTTCAATAAAGGCGCGTTCTTCTTCTACTGTAAACGGGTTGGTTAAGGCAGTGTATTTCCCTTCCCGAATCACAGAGTTAATCACTGACGCGACCGCTTTCGCATCATCTGGTATCGCTTTTCTGATGACAGGTTCCATGGTTTTCTCAATAGTAAAATAAGATCTCATTCAGAAATTTCTGCTGTAACGCGTTTAGGAATATCCGCCGACACCGAGTAACATCCGTTCTTCAAAGTCTGCTTCTTTGAGAAAATCGTGGGTTAACCCGTCTTCGGGTTGTGCCCCGCCGTGTGGCGATTTCCGCAACCATGTCGGTGTATAACTTAGGATTAACATTCGCCGTTTGGCGTTTAGCGTTGGCAAGCCTCGGTGCCAGAGATTACCGTGGATGAGTACACCCCCGCCAGCTTTCACCCGTAGTTCGATTTCACCTTCTACAGGTTCGTGGACAGTCGGTGATGCTTTGTCTAACCAGTCATGAGAACCTGGAACAATAGCGACTGCCCCTGTATCTTCATTCAAATCATCGAGATAGATGAGACAATCAATACAATGTGGACGTGAAAACCATGGCGGAATTGGGTTCGGAATCACCCGCATGTGTTGGTGCCACGGCGTTTGATGTTCCCGACCATCACCCGGATAAGTGATGCGTGCACTCAAGCCACGCAGCCGGACCAATGGCCCCATCATTGCCCGCGCAATTGACAGCGTCGGTTGAAATTTCAAGAGGTCTAAGAATATTTCGTCCTTGTCCATCAGGTGCCGCGGAATGAAACCCCAGCCTTTCTTGCCAGCAATGGCACTGTCACGTTTTTCCCATTCCCGTTCTTCTAAGCGATCCAAGGCATCTCTCAGTTTTTCGAGTGCTTCACCTTGAAAGAGACCGTCTCGAATAAGATAACCGGTTTCGGCAAACGTTTGCAACTCTTCTGGGGTGGCATGCACCTCTACTTCCCAGCACTCTCCCGTCTCTCCGGACGGATCGAATCTGTTCATCATTTCATAGCAAAGTTTATGTCCTTCCATAGTCCCCCCAATTCATTTTAAATAGTCGGCATTACATTCCCACCGCATACAGGAATATACGCACCAGTGATATAACTTGCGAGATCCGATGCGAGGAAAAGCACAACATTGGCGATTTCTTGGGCAGTACCGCGGCGTTGCATCGGAACTTTACTCCAATAATGTTCGTCTGATTCACTCGCCACGCTTTTTTCACTGATTGTCCATCCTGGGGCAACTTGGTTGACAGTAATACCGTGCGCGCCGACTTCTTTGGCAAGCACGCGTAGAACACCGTCCATCCCGCGCTTCCCTGATGTATAGGCACTCTGCCCTACAAAGTTTTGCATCGAACATTCTGTGTTGATGCTTATGACTCTGCCCCAACCTGATTCAACCATACTGGGGACAAAGGCTTGCGCCATATACACGTTATGCAGCACACAAGATTGGAACTGGCTTTCGTAGTCTTCAGCGGGCTGCTCCAAAACCGAGGTCCAGTTGTACTGGATGACAGCATTATTAACAATGATGTCCGCTGCACCGAGTGTGTCAACAACAGCATCACGCATGGCGTTTATCGAATCCTGATTCGTAACATCTGCCTGCACAGTCACTGCTTGGACCCCCTTAGCCGTAATTTCGTCTTTCAGGAGGTGCGCTGTTTCTTGATCTCGGTAGTAGCAGATTGCGATATCCGCACCTGCTTCCGCCAGAGTCCTTGCCATCACGCGCCCCAACGCCCCTGAACCACCGGTAATTACCGCCGCTTTATTGCTGAGATCAATCGGAATCATATTTCCCTCTATGTGCGATCACTCTAAAAAATGCGTAGGAATCCGAGACATCGGATAGTTCCCGTTCTCATCCCGATTCGCAACAGGTTCCGGAATTTCACGGTCCCAGTAGTCTGGTACGGTATTCGGACGACTGTGCCATGCGAGAATTAGGGTCCGCCGAACATCCGTGTAGTTTTTGTGGGCGGAGTGCAAGATACGCGCATCTGCTATTACCAACGAACCCGCTTTTGCACAGACATCTACCTGATCCGGATGATCACTGAACATGACAGGGTGATCCTCATCAATAAACCGCGCCCCTTGTTCATGTGCTGGCACCAATATGTCGTGTAAATCAATGCGTTTGCGATGGGTGCCCGGAATAACCTTTAAACATCCATTTTCCCGGTTTGTATCGGTGAGATAATAGTTGAGAAAAATCGTTTGGGGCCACGGCGCGCAGCTGAGCGGATCGTTCCAACGCATCCAATCTTGGTGCCAATAGAGTGGGGGACCTCCAGATTCCTTCGTCAGAATAATGATCCCGCCAGATGTCGTAAAGTCGCCGAAACCGATCTGTTCGAGTGCGTCGCGCGAAGGTTGCCACGCCAATAGTTTCTGAATGTGGGGATTATCTTCACCACGGACGTTGACATGCTGCCCTTGATAGATAACATCCTCGGGTTCCACATGTCCTGCGATCAGTCGTTCCGACTCGTCGTGGAGTTCCTGCAAGAATTCCGCTGTTAAAACATCGTCAATAACGCAGAAGCCGTCTTCAATCATCTGCTCCCGCTTTTCTAATGCAACTTCGGGGGTCATTTTTGCTCCTTTGCCTATAAATATCGTCATAAAACTGATTCTGATAGATTGTAGCGAAAAGGCTATCTTAATTCTATAGGAATTCGCGTGAGAAAACAACAATTTTTTCTACGATCTGATTATACTTGCCTCAGCAATAACCATTGACTTCCTTTATAATTCTATGTTATACTTTGGATAAGATAGGAGGCAGACAGATGGTTACTCGGGAAGACATCCAAGCAACCTGTGATGACATTGTTCGTGAGTTCGCGCCGCTGCAAGTTATCCTTTTTGGATCTTATGCCTATGGCACGCCGACAGAAGATTCCGATGTTGATTTGCTGGTGGTCATGGATATTCCTGAATCTGAGACGCGCCGTCAAGCTGTGGAAATTCGGCAACGGATCACACGCCGTTTCCCTATGGATTTGCTTGTGCGTTCACCAGAAGAAATCGCCTATCGCGTCGCTTATAACGACTGGTTTCTTCGTGAAATCACGGAAAAAGGCGAAGTACTTTACGGTTCTGTTCAGCCCTTTAAGTATCCCTTGAAAAAGGAGAGAGTCTCTATGAATCCACTGACATCAGAGTGGGTGCAGAAAGCTGAGGGTGATTTTGCCTCGGCACAGCAGCTTCATCAAGGACAGGATCCGATATATGATGTTATCTGTTTTCTTGCCCAGCAATGTGTTGAAAAATATCTCAAGGCGTGGCTGCAAGAGATGGACATCCCTTTTTCAAAAACGCATGATTTAGAAACGTTGCTTGATTTGATAGTGCCTACTGTCCCCGCGTGGCACGTTTGGTACGCTGACTTTTCGACGATTTCTGAACATGCAGTAGATCCCCGTTATCCAGGCAAGTTTGCTACTGCTACCGAGGCACAACACGCAATGAAAATTTGCAGTGCAGTGCGTCAAGCCATCCGATCCGAATTAAAACTTCCTCAAAACCAATCAGAAAGGTAGGTTTAGGATATGACCGCAGCAACAGTAAATATCCCGATACTCGAAATCTCCGAACAGGAACACGCCGAAGGCAAACCTACCCCGGAAAGCGTTGATGCGGGTGAACGCCTCTTACGCGAAGCAGGGTTGGTCGTCATTGAAAGCGTTTTACCGCGCGACTGGATAGCAGATCTCAACGTTGCTATGGAAACTGTACTCAGTAACGAAGAGGAGAGACAGAATGGCGAAAACCCGATGCTGAAAATGCCGTTCATGGATCCACGTATCATTGATAACCCGTTCGCGATGCCGATTCTAAAAGCAGCAATGGGTGAACAAATTTTCGCATATCTGCCCTATGGCTGCAATTCAACGCGTCCGGGTAACGATATCCAGTGGATCCATCGAGATTCCGGACAACTCTTCCCGGAACTGCCGTTTGCCCTACCTGTCACAACGATTGTCGTCAACATCCCGCTCGTTGATTTCACAGTAGAGAATGGTGCCACCGAAGTATGGCCCGGTTCGCATCTCATCGTTGACGACGAGGCAGTCCGCAATACACCCTACAACGTCTGTGAAGAAGAACGCGCCGCGAATTACCCGTCATTTCAGTTAGAGATGCCTGCGGGTTCGGTTGTTGTCCGAGATATGCGGTGCTGGCACCGGGCGATGCCAAATCGGACAGAATCTACGGTTAGACACATGCTCGCTCTGGTCTATTTTCGGCGGTTACATCACGCGCCGAATGCACCCGGAATCTTCGGCGCACGCGTCCCTGAAGAGATATGGAACAGCATGTCTGAAGAGAGCCAAGAGATTTATCGGTTTCAGGCACACGGTTAATAAATTATACGGAGGAAAATATGGAACGAACACTATTAATTGATCCAGAAATGCCTGAGCTTGACAGGGAACACGGCTTCTCCAATATCAACGGACCTTCACTCGTTCGTGTGCCTGAATGGGTAGAGAACTCGTTGGGCAAATATTATCTCTACTTCGCACACCACCGAGGTGCCTATATCCGCCTGGCTTATGCCGATGCTATTGAAGGTCCTTATACCGTCCACCGTCCGGGTGTACTGCATCGCGATAACACTGTATTCCAAGAGGGCGACCACATCGCTTCACCGGATGTACATATAGATGAAGAGAACCACCGTTTCTTTATGTATTTTCATGGGAGTTATCAGGGTCAGTCAACCTGTTGGGCGACTTCTACCGATGGGGTGAACTATACTGCTTCGGATACACGGGATAAACGCATGGGACCCTATTATCGCGTTTTCTGGTGGAAAGGGTACCCGTATGCAACGTATCACGGTTGGTTAAGTCGGGGACAGACCCCTGAATGGACAACATCATTCATTCCGCGAGACACACCGCTTTTTCACCGTAAGTCGGGAAAGGACAACACCGGTTTCCCACGTCACACGGCGAACCTCCTTGAAGGCGATACCTTGACTGTTTATTATTCACTTTACGGTGATAGTCCAGAGCGTATCCGAAAAAGCACGGTTCAGTTAACAGATGATTGGAACGATTGGCATCCGTCTGAGCCGATAGAAGTTATCGCGCCGAAATACGATTTTGAGGGGGTAGATCTGCCGATTAGACCGTCAACAGGCGGGTTAGATCGGGAGCGGGTGCATGAACTTCGCGACCCGGCTATCTATTGTGAGAATGGAGATACATGGCTGCTCTATTCTGTAGCGGGTGAGCAAGGGATTGCGATTATGCAGTTGGCTGACTAACGAACACCCGTATTTAAAATGGAGGTTCATAATGGGGAATCTAACAGTTCCTTAAATAGACGCAGTACCTCACCTTGTGTATCTGAAACACGCTGTCTGGCGTATTCACAGTATTCGGTGTTAATATCATACCCTATATAATGTCTACCCAATTTCTTACAAGCAACTGCAGTAGACCCAGACCCCATGAACGGATCGAGCACTAATGAGCCAGAAGGCGTGAGGAGGTGTAAAAATTCTTCCACAACTTCTACTGGATAAATTGCAGGGTGTTTATTTCCTTTGACAGCTGCTACGGACGTTTCAATCACATCTCGTTTGAGCTTATTTCCGTGCATCCGAATGATTGTGAAGCCCTTATTTTTTAATTGTAGCGTGCGTCCACCTATCTGACCACCGAACGGTTCCGCATGGATACCACGGATTTTCATCCGAAAATCGTACGTCTGTCCTTGAAGTACCTCTTGGATAACTTCTGTAAGTTCTCGGCGTGCCATAGTCTTCTCTGCTTCCGATAGGTCGGATTCGGTGATAAGTTCAAAATATCGTTTTCCAAGTTTAGTGCTATCTTTCCTATTTCGCTGTTTTGGCGTATTCTCCTCTGCTAAGAAAGCTTTGAAGTCATAGAAATAATCATCTGATTTGGCAAAATGGAAGAAAGGTTCGGTACTACTAACAAGGCGGCGACGAAATTGGCGTGGGGTTGGATTCCGTTTAACCCACGTGATTTCGTTGACAAGTTTAACCAATCCTGTCTCAGTTGCGGCAAGGGCAAATCGATAAGGAACAAGTAGCAGGTTGCTGTCCTTATACTTGTCACCTATATTGAAAACGATACTCCCATCATCTTTAACAACACGGACGCATTCGTGAAACAAACATAATAACTTATCAATATATTCATTGACTTCTGTTTCATTGCCCATCCCGCCGCCATAGTCGCGCTGCTGAAAATATGGGGGAGACGTAATTACCAACTGAATGCTGGAATCTGGTAATTTTTGAATCAGTTCGAGGTTGTCGCCGCACAGAATTTGGTCAATTGGGAGGGATTTGTCAGTATTCTGAGGATTTTCAGGTGTGTATTGCATTTATTAATAATTGAAATCTAAGAACGTTTCTCAATGAGTCTTCCGACAAAAAAGATTAAAATGCCGAGGGTTAATAAACCCATCTCAATACCCATCAATTTGGATTCACTATAATTGAGCGGATTGGTAAAGACAAAGAGAAGTGCTGCGGCTAAACACGCTATGCCCATCAGTTCTAAAGTTTTTCCAATATAGTACACGAATTCTCCAATACTGTTTGAAGAAAGTAGGACGCGGTTGTCGTACCGCGTCCTATAACAACGGACTAATAGAGGCTTTTGATGCGCCCCCATTGGATTAATTTTTGTTGCCTATTGGGTTCAATTCTCGCAGTGAAGACGAGATCCGCAAGGAACTCATTTTCTTCAGTATAACCGTCCGGTGCCCATGTGATTCTATGTTGTAACTGTCCGTTATCAACATCGTTGTAAGCGATACAGAACCCAATAGTGTTGCCCTTGCTCGCGATGTCATCAAGTCGGAAACTTAACTCACATGTTTGCCCATCATTTCCCCATTCCACTCGTGTGAGCGGAGATTTTAGTACGCCTGTCTCATTACGCATCGGTATCTCAAAGTGATAGAGATCATCCTTGAGTCCAGAGTGATGTGGATCCAGGTAAAGGATAAGATGGTCTTCGCGAAGAAGTTTTGTCTGACGCGTTTCGATTTGGTCGTCCGTCAGTTTAATCGCCACATAAAGAAACCCGTTCCGCCAGACGGCTGCGAAGGACCCCGTGAAATCAGGGGATTCGTGCCAATGTTGCCCGCTAATTAGATCTTGTTCCATTTTCCCGGGGATCGCTATCTCCCAAGCTGGATCGTCAAGATAGCCATCTACGATAGGGGCAACAGGAGCCAGTTCTGCGTTATATTGAAAATTTTGAAGGTTTTCACCCATTATGTGTCCTAATGCATAAGACGTCGTCATTAGCAAAAGGCTAAATGTTATAATTATCTGTTTGTTAAGGTTCATGAATTCCTCCTTTTCTTGTTCACCTTTGTCAGAGGGTATCAATGGCGTTACCTTAGTATTCTCCTTGTCGCAGGAGTCGGATTAGACAAACATTTCAACAGGAATCAAAAATTTTGTTGCATCTATTCGTAATTCCTTCAGTAATTATAAAGTATACCTTAAAACCTATTCTTTTATCCAATTAAAATTACAAATATCGAAAGTCGGACGTGCGAATATGTCTTTTTTTGAAAAATCAGTTGAATTTTTGAAAAAAATTTGTTATACTTTTAAACAGGTTTTAAAATCGCATTTTTGTCTGATCTTAAATTTGAATAGAGAGGCAATCGGTTGTGAATAAAAGTACAAGAAGCATGGTGATATGGTGGGTAGTCATTGCTGGGATTGTAGTACTCGGTATCTACCAACTATTCAACCGCAGAGATCCAGTTTACCAACTGGCAACCTCTGATTTCCATCAATATATAATAGACGACCCAGGGGTTTTTGACGGGTACCTCACGTTGGATGAAGAGTGGATTGAAGGACGGTTCCTCGAAAGTGCCATCCCAGACGTTCAAGGTGATATTTGGCAGAACATGACACCTCAGGAACGCGAGACGCATTTTCCACCAAATTGGAAAGGTGAATTTAGAGCAAGCCGCGATCCAATTGATGATTATGATATCCAGGCGAAACTTGGTGAGAAAGGTATCCGCTACAATGTTGAACCGCCATCTAAATTCCCACAGGGGTTGCTCATCTTCGGGACGACGATCGTACCGCTTCTCATCTTCTTAGGTCTGATGATTTTCTTATCCCGTCAAATGCAGGGAAGCGGAAATCGAGCACTTTCTTTTGGAAAGAGCCGAGCACGGCTGCATTCTGAGAATCAAACAAAAATAACATTTGAAGATGTCGCGGGTGTCGATGAAGCCAAGGAAGCACTTGAAGAAGTTATCCAATTTCTGAAGACCCCGAAAAAGTTTGAACGTCTTGGCGGCAGAATTCCGAAGGGTGTACTTCTCATGGGACCCCCAGGGACAGGTAAAACAATGCTCGCGAAAGCGGTCGCTGGTGAAGCGGATGTACCGTTCTATAGTATCAGTGGTTCTGATTTTGTAGAGATGTTTGTCGGTGTCGGGGCATCTCGCGTGCGAGACCTGTTTGAACTCGGTAAAAAGAACGCGCCATGTATCATCTTTATTGACGAATTAGACGCTGTCGGCAGACACCGCGGCGCAGGGATCGGTGGTGGACATGATGAGCGTGAACAGACCTTAAATCAACTCCTTGTTGAAATGCAGGGGTTTGAAGATGTCCTCGGCGTGATTCTGATTGCAGCAACGAACCGCCCTGATGTCTTGGATCCCGCACTGCTTCGACCCGGCAGATTTGACCGGCAGATTGTCGTTGATCTTCCCGATGTTCGCGGTCGAGAAGCGATACTCACGGTACATACCAAACAACCCTATAAACTCGCAGAAGATGTCAATTTAGAAATCTTGGCGAAGGCGACCCCTGGCTTCTCTGGCGCGGACCTCGAAAATATGACAAACGAAGCCGCACTCCTCGCCGCAAGATGCGATAAAGAAAACATTGACATGATGTGCTTTGATGAAGCAAAGGACCGCGTGCTCATGGGACCTGAACGGCGGAGTCTTGTCATTAGTGACGAAGAACGGCGAGTTACCGCGTATCACGAAGCCGGACACGCGCTGATGTTACACTTCGTGCCGGAGAGCGACCCGAATTATAAATGCACCATCGTCCCACGCGGTAGGGCACTTGGCGTGACTGCTAAACTCCCGCTTGAAGAACGCCATAACATGAGCAAAAAGCGGCTGCTGGCGCATATTATTTTCGCACTCGGTGGCAGAGTTGCCGAAGAGATTATTTTTGGTGAGCAGACCACAGGCGCGCAAAACGATTTCGAGCAGGCGACGGCACTTGCACGCCGAATGGTCACACAGTGGGGAATGAGCCACATGGGACCGCTCACCTACGGTAGAAGAGATGAACAGGTTTTTCTCGGTAAGGAATTGAGCGTCCATCAGGATTATAGCGAGAAAACAGCTATCGAAATTGATAAAGCCGTCCATGACATCGTCACAGAGTGCTATAAAAAGGCATGGGATATTTTGGAAACGAACCTTGAAGGATTAAAATTGCTGGCAGACGCTTTATTAGAACGCGAAACCCTTGTTACGGAAGAGATTGATGAAATTCTCGGACCGCGACCCCAATTGCCTGCAAACTCCATTTTATGAACTGTCGTGGCAAGACACTCACGTTAGGGGACCGCACGCATGTGATGGGGATATTGAACGTCACACCGGACTCCTTTTCCGATGGTGGGTGCTACTTTGATGTCCAGCGAGCTGTCGCACATACGCAACTAATGGTAGAAGAAGGGGCAACACTCGTTGATATAGGCGGCGAATCATCACGTCCAGGGGCATTACCGGTACCCGTTGATGAAGAATTAGCGCGTATACTCCCTGTCATTCGTGCTGTTGTTGGCAGTGTTGACGTTCTTATTTCTGTCGATACCTACAAGGCGGAAGTGGCTCGGCAGGCTCTTGAGGCTGGCGCGCATCTTGTCAATGACATCACTGCCCTCCGCGCGGATGCTGCGATGGCATCGGTCGTGGCAAAGTTGAAAGCCGGTCTTATCCTGATGCATATAAAAGGGACACCGCGCACCATGCAGCAAGCACCGCAGTACGATGATGTTGTCAGTGAGGTGCACGCGTCGCTGCAGGAGAGTATCCGAATTGCTGAAGAACAAGGTGTCGCCGCTGAACGGATTATTATTGATCCCGGAATTGGGTTTGGTAAGACAACGGCACATAATCTTGAGCTCTTAAAACGTCTTTCAGAATTTCGATCGTTGGATAAACCGTTGCTCATTGGCACTTCACGAAAGTCGTTTATAGGAAATGTTTTAGGGCTGCCTATAAGTGAGCGCGTTGAAGGGACTGCAGCAACAGTGTGTTGGGCAATCGCACACGGTGTTGATATTGTGCGGGTTCATGATGTCAAAGCAAACGTCCGGGCTGCACTGATGACGGATGCAATTTACAGATAAATAATCGATGCACCACGAAAAAATATACGGAATAGGCATTGATATTGTTGAAGTCACACGGATTCAGGAAGCGTCCCGTCGGTGGGGTACACGGTTTGAGGAACGGATCTACACCCATCAAGAACTTACATATTGTGGGGATACCCCCTCTCGTTACTGGCGGCTTGCCGCCCGTTTTGCTGCTAAAGAGGCTACACTCAAGGCACTTGGGACTGGCTTGACAACCGGTATGCGTTGGCAAGATGTAGAAATTCAGTCTGATGCTGTCGGGAAACCGCAAATCGTCTTACATGGTGAAGTTCGGCGTTATGCGCACGCCCAGAATATCAGTACTGTGTTCGTTTCGATGTCCCATACGAATACGTATGCTGTCGCACAAGTGACGCTGTGTTCCATATAGCATGGCACTTCTCAAAACCTATCAGCGATATCTGAGTATGTGAATATGAAAATACTAACTGAAACATACAACAGCCCAAATTACACAAGTTACACTTTCCGTGGTATCTTTTTTCGTAGCGGGAAACACCAGAAAAAATACCTCTAAACCCACACGTGGACTGGACTAACGACCTATTTCAAAAAATTGCTAAAAAGCAAAAAAAGATACCATTTGGTATCTTTTCAGTCAGATTGGTATCTTTTTTAACGCAAAATCACATCGGAATTTTTCAGCAAAAACATCAAATGAGAAAGGCGATAATTCTGAAAATTCTATAATCTCATAAATCGCAGATAGTTTAATCTACATTCTCCACCGGACCCTGTATTGAAAAAAGTAATGTGCTACAGGCATCTCTTTCACGTGAGGTCAACAATGAAATACGTCCGCAATAGTGCCATAAACCTTTTACTCTGTTTTATCGTCTATTTTTCTGGTTTCAACAGTATAGCTTCGGCAGCAAATACAACAGCCGCAGCAGACGGGTTTCTTAAACAGCTGCTAAGTGCTGAGCAACACGGGATGGGGGGTAGTTTTGTTGGAACAAGCCACGGGGCAAATGCCCTTGGTAGTAATCCTGCTGGTATCAGTACGGCGGATGGGAACCGGTTTGTTATCCACGCAACCCGTTTTCCACGGACGCTTGCCCTGCTTTCTAAACCGAATCAGAATGCTAATTACGAGGATTATAGTCGGTACGAGCAGCGTGCGTATGGTATTGAAACGTTGAATTACGCATTCCCAATGGACAGATTCGGCACTGTTGGGTTAGGACTCGCGTTTGAACAGGCGGGATCCTTTCGCCGAGTTGATCATAGTGGAAAAGCACTCAACAGTTTTTCGAGAAATAACCTTGCTATCGGTTTCAGTTATGGACTTAAGCTATTTGGGGGCACCCGTGTTGGGGTCGATACGAAATGGCTCCGTTCTAAAGTATCTGATGCTGACGGAACGGAACATCTTGGACATGGCTATGCCTATAATGTCGGTATTAGCCAACGAATTAGTGACAGTACGCTGGTGGGGTTCGTTGCAAGGAACTTGAGCAATGGACTTTCCTTTTCTGAGCCTTCTATTCCAGACGCAATGGCGCGGACAATTGTTGCCGGCATTGCCCATCAGCACCAAATATCGGATGTAACGCTGCTGATCGGTTTAGATGTCCATGCTCCGTTCCGCGATGGTATCGGCGCAAATGTCGGCGGTGAAGCGTGGTACCGGCATAGGGTCGGTATCAGAATTGGATACCTCAGACACGCCGAAAAGCGTTATACGCGAGTGTTTCTCTTAGAAAATGGCACATTTGAAGCAGAAGAACGACTTTGGAAAGCGGAAGGTTTCTCTTTTGGACTCGGTGTTCGACTTGGAGGGATAACACTCAACGCCGCATATACGCCGCAATTCAGACCTATCGCGACAGAGAACGAACGTATCCATATTGTTCAAGGGGAAACCGTGTACACCTTTTCAATCGGCAGAACATTTGACAAGCCGATGCTGCTATTGTAACGTATGTCTGACCGATACAGAACCGTGGCAGGAATTGCCCAGGCGCATTACATTGTAAAGAAATCCCGGTTTTTTGGAGAGGCAATAGCTGTACGGACGCAAACCGAGGTGAAAGAATTCCTGACGCAGGTGCAAGAACGAAATCCGCGCGCTTCGCACTACTGTTATGCCTACAGTATTGGTAGTGGAAGTGTACTTCGTGAATACGCAACGGATGCAGGAGAGCCTACGCACTCTGCGGGACCGCCGATCCTCTCCGCTGTTCGGGGTTTTGGATTGTCTAATGTTATCTGTGTTGTTGCCAGATATTATGGTGGCATCAATCTCGGTATCGGAGGATTAATACGCGCTTACGGGCAGTGTGCAAGAGACTGCTTGCAAAATGCGACAATTGAGACCTGTATTTTCTATGAAAATTTGTATGTAAAAGTCAATTATTCAGACATTGGTACTGTTGTTACCCTGTGCAAACGTTTGGGCGGGAAGGTAATAGATATAAAATATGAACCGGCCCCTATCGTCGAAATTCAGATACGTCAAAGAATGCTTGAAACTTTCCAAGCACGACTCCAAGGTTATGGAATTGGAATGTGATAATGCCCATCATGTTTAATCGGAGGAATTTCGTGATGAAAAATGTTGAAATAAAATATACAACGACACATGAGTGGATTGAGGTTTTCGATTCGGGAGAGTGTAACGTCGGAATCACTGAACGGATTCAGGATGTCTACGGCAGCATTGTTTTTATAGAGTTGCCGGTTCTTGGCGAATACGAACAGGGAGAGATTATCGGGCGCCTTGAGACCTCAGATGGACGCAATTTTTATATCTACGCACCCGTGAGCGGCGAAGTTTATGAAGTCAATACTGCTCTCGATGACGATATTGAATTGCTTAATCGTTTTCCAGAGGGGGATGGATGGATTTGTAAATTCTATATGGAAAATCCGAACGAAAAAGGTGCGCTTCTCAGCCTGCGTGAATACGAGGCGCATGAAGAGGAGGAACTCAACGAAGAGGAATACTTGCCAGAAACTGATTTTTACGAAAACGTTGAGGATTATTGAATTAACGATATTCTGTAAAGGGTCTATTCTATTACAGAAGTGATGAAAATACGTCTGACGATGCTCAGTTTCGGGACTGGTAGCACAGTTTCTATCTGATAGCCTAAGTCGTTTAAGGGGGTACTGAGATCACGGAGGTCTATGAACGCCGCTTTCGGTGCGCACGTCCGTAAGTTGGCTAAAATCTCAGTGTCTTGAGAGTTATCTTTGATGAGATTGATGCCGTAAGGTAAGTCGGTTGCAATCGCCTCGAATTGTCCGTTCACCTGTCTTGCATCGCCTAACGTGACATCTGCTGTGAGCCCAAAATGCTGAAGGTTCTTCGTCGTCGCGCCGATCATCCGTAGGTTAGTGTCATAACCAACTGCCCGGATGCCGCTATGCGCGGCGGACATCACAATTGTCCCAGTACCGCAGCACGGGTCGAGGAGGCTATCCCCGGGGCGCGCCACCAAATTGACAAGGACGCGTGCAAGTCGTGCCGGTAAAGAACTTGAAGTTACATACGGACGTTGGTTGTGCGCAAGCCACATATTATCAGATTCGGAGAGGAGTCGTCCGAACCAGATTTTTTCAGCCGTGAGAACGACCAGAAAGGTAACCTGTGGACTGCTTAGATTCGCGTTCCCGTCAATAATGCTACCGATGTCCCGTGCAAGTTCCATAGAGTTTACCTTGAGACTCCGAGGTTTTTTCACGATGGACACCCGAAATTCGTCAGCGCGTAAACCCGCGGCCCGGATGTCTGCCCGGAGTTCCGTAAGACGCGTTGTTTCAAAAAGGACTTCGCTACAACTCTTGAGATACGCACCACGAGAGACATCAACGCGGTGTTCCGAAATCGCGATGCCGTGTGCGTTTGGTGCAGATCCAGTCATAGCAAGACACTCGGCAGTGACTAATTCTGTGAGTCGATCTGGTATTGCTGTCAGGTAGAGGTATATCGGTTTTGCTGGCGATGTCATCCTTTTGTAGCACTCCGAAGCAGATGTAAATTTAATGAGAGACCGATTCAAACAATTTATTATATCATGATTAGCGGCAAAACTGCAATTAGATACCACAAAGGAATACTATGTCACAAACAGAAAAAGTCCGGATCGGACACAGTCCAGATTCCGATGATGCGTTTATGTTCTACGCCCTTGCTAAGGGGCTAATTCCAACGGACCCTTTTGAGATCGTCCACGTTATCGAAGATATTGAGACTTTAAATCGGCGCGCCCTCGCTGCTGAGCTGGAGGTCACAGCGATCTCCGTTCACGCCTATGCTTATGTCGCGAAGGATTACGCGCTCATGCCTTGTGGAGCAAGTATTGGTGACCGTTATGGTCCACTTGTTGTCTCCAAGACACCGATGGACACCCTTGAAGGTAAACGTGTCGCTATCCCTGGCGAAATGACAACGGCTTATCTGACGCTTAGCCTTTTCCAACCCAATTTTGAGGCAGAAACCCGCCCATTTGATAAGATATTGGAGGCTGTCCAAAGAGACGAAGTGGACGCTGGACTGATTATTCACGAGGGACAGTTGACTTACGCACGCGAAGGACTTCACAAAGTTATTGATTTGGGAGAGTGGTGGTATGAGGAGACAGGGCTCCCGCTGCCGCTCGGTGCTAACGTTATTCGCCGTAATCTCGGTGCTGAGAAGATACATAAGATAACGACTTTGCTTAAACAGAGCATTCAGTACTCACTTGACCATCGGGCGCGCGGGTTAGAATACGCGATGACCTACGCCCGGGATATGGAGACTGCGCTCGCCGACAAGTTCGTCGGAATGTACGTCAATGACTACACACTTGATTATGGCGATAAAGGCAGAGCGGGGGTACGGGAATTGCTCGACCGCGGCAACGCTGCAGGGATTATACCGCACCGTGTAGATGCTGACTTTGTTACACTGGAATAGTCTCCTAATACTATTTCTGGCAAGGCGGAGCGTTACACTTCGCCTTATATTTGCGAGACAAAACCATGGACACCAAACGCCGCAGGCTTTTCCACTTAGAGAACGCTGATGGCAAAAAACTTGCACATGGCGTGTTATATGATGAAGGAAATGTGCAAGTGTTGTGGCGGATAGATCGTGGTTACACCGCAGAGCAATATGCTTCCATTAATTTAGTATTAGACTTGATGCCCGGAGTTACAGTGCTGCGCCTCGAAGATACTGAGCCGGAATCAGAGAATGACAGAGAGTAGATGTAAGTTAGAACGGCGGCGCTTAACTTTTCTAACGGAGTCGCCGATCTCCGAGTTTAATGATCGCGCCGCTCTCCTGAGCGATGTACATATAGCCGAGGCCATCTAATGTTACACCCTCTTGCTCATCACCGGGTAAGAGGTATTTACTTAAAATTGTGCCTTCCCGACTCATCTCGACTAAAAGATTGGTTGTATCGCTAATTAGGACCAAGACATCGTCTTGAGAATCGTAGGCGATACCAGAGATGTCGATGAAGTCCATCTTATAAGCGTTAATGATAGAGGCATCCGCTATTGCCTCTGTTCCAGTACGAAGCGGCGCAACGACTTCACATACAACTGAAGGCTCATCTTTTGCCTTAAGACTGAAAGATTGGTTGCCGACCCAAAAAGTGCCGCCCTCCGGATGCGAAGCATTGGGTACAAAAGTGATTGCCTCAATGCCCATACCGCCTTTTTTCAACAGGAGTTCCCCTTTAAAATCTCTGGCGATTCTGAATTTTCGCTGAATTGTGAGCGTTTCCGGTTCGATCTCTATAATGGCTTCATCGTCTTCAATAGCTGCATACAGCAGACCGGTCCCCGGATCCATTGTAATGCCTTCGATGTCAAGTTCATTTAACCCTTTTGCTTGGATGAATGTTCCGTGTAGGTTGACCTCATGGACGCTGCCCGAGTCATCAGCGATGAACAGGCTCCGCCGAGC
This sequence comes from uncultured bacterium, assembly GCA_964593655.1. Classification (GTDB taxonomy): domain Bacteria; phylum Poribacteria; class WGA-4E; order WGA-4E; family WGA-3G; genus WGA-3G. Next base: position 37,221 of record CAZQIP010000202.1, read on the forward strand.
CGGGTGATAGGTAATGCCGGAAGGTTCTGCGATTTGTGCTTTTGTAATACTCCCGATCCAATTATAAGGGAGTGGTATCGGGCGCGAATCCGCTGTCTCTTGTGTCGCAGATTGCTCCATTTGCACTAAGAAGTAGACGAGGAGTCCACTGATACTTATGGTGATAATGACGAGGAGCACTCTTTTGTAGGACATCAGGGTTCCTCCACGTTCAATTTATTTATTTAGCTTTGCAAAACGGTACTTCTACTTTACCATGTTTTTTCCAGTGAATCAAGAAAAAACGAAAGTACTTAACAATATTAACCTAAACAGGGTTAAAAGTTCTGACTTGATTGTGTGATTAAGGTAATCTGCAGAAAATTTTATGTTTTCCTTGACATACGGTATCTGCTAATGGTATTATATTTTAACTTGCAATTTGTTGCGAGTTACGCCTGAAAACAAGGAGCGCGCTATGACGAACATGCCGAGGCTCGTCGTTGAAGTCTTTGAACATGTGAATTTTCACGGACGCAAGTTGACGTTAATCGAATCGGTGCCGAATACCAGCGTAATTGGGGCTCAAGATATTATTTCTTCGATTAAGATTTATAAAGGGCCGGGGTTCAACGCGTCGCCGAACTACAAAGCCATTTTTCATGAACATGAGAATTATAAGGGGCGTCGATTGGTTCTCGCGCCTGGGTTTTATCCGAATATTCATGATATCCCCTACAATTTCGGAGATGCAATTACGGCTATCAGCTTTAGCCCATCGGCACACCCGACCCCACCAGAATATGGTGCTGTCCCTGTTATCATTGAAGTGTTTAGCGACGTAGACTATAGCGGTCAACGGAGCGTCATTATGCGTGACATCAGTTCCATATTTGAGATTGGTATGAACGATACGATTTCATCGATTCGCATCCAGCGGGGCCCGAGTTTTCCATTCAGTGGTTGTCATGTTATTTTCTATGAACATGTGAATTTTGAAGGGCGGCGGCTGAACTTAAGCTTAAACTCGCGAGAATTTCAGTTGGGGCTCCGAAACCTCAGAGCACTCCCGCATTCGCAATCATTCTCGGATATTATCTCTTCCATAAAAATTGTCCCGTTGGGGGTATTTCGGGTCCTCATTGTTGTCGGCGATAATATGACGAGCGAACCGGCAGTGTTGGAATCGTTGACGACCATTGAAGGTCTGGAATTCCAATTTACAACGGTACATATCAATGATAACCCTGAAAATCGGGGTGATCCCAACAATGCAGTCAAGCTTTCAAGCGTTACCCTTTCAAACTACGATATTATCTGGTTCACATGGTTTGCTACGGGGCATGATGGCGAATATTTTCTTGAAGATGCTGACCAGGCAATTCAAGAGTTTGTCCGAAAAGGTGGGATCGTCTGGGCTTCTGCTATGGACAACAACATCACACCCCCTGATGGTGTACATACCTCTGAGCCTCAGTGGCGCGGCGACTGGCTGCCTGTCAATAGACATCCAATTCGAGTGATTAATTCCAACGATGTCAATGTCACTGTCACTGATGATGGACAGAAAACCGGCATGTTTACTTGGCCCCACAAAATTAATGTAGATACCCTAATAACCGACGATCACTGGGTGACAGATGACCGGAGCTACCGAAAATTGGCAGTCAGAGAGGATAACGGCGATGCGGTGAGTGTACAGCTGCAGTGGGGTGAAGGTTATTACGTTGCTTTTGCTGTCGATACCCGTGATGCGCATCGCACCACCATAGCGAAACCCCTCATTGAGAATGCGCTATGTTACTTAGCAAATCTCGCGTGGCAGACATCTCCACGTCAACCGCTCAAAGGGCGATACCGGTCAGCTCTCAGCGACGAGGAGATTTTCCGGTAAAATTGGAGGCGTGCTTAAAACGTACGCTAATGCATCCGTGCTATCATCCTATAGGAGAATTGAATGCGTTTCATTGCTGTTATCGTCTTCTTAATTGTTGTGGCAATTGCCGTTGGCTGGTTTGCCTTTGGAAAACTTGACAGTTTTGGGCAGGACAGTGTGATGAGATGGTTAACATTTGTCCTGATCATATTGTTCGCTATTTTGGCTGCCTTTGCCGCTGCAGTTATACGCTACCGGATACCGAAAGCCGATGTCGCGCTCGTGCGAACAGGTGGTGCCAAAGAGAAAATCAACATCACCAAAGGCCTCTGGGTTAACACCATCATCCATGAAATCAAAGAAATCTCCCTCAACACGATGCGGATTGAGGTCATTCGCGAAGGGACAGAGGCTTTGATTACTTATGACTTCAACCGTGGTGATGTCGAAGTTGTTTTTTATCTTAAAGTTGAACCGGACCCAGATGATGTTTTACGCGCCGCACAAGCTCTGGGTGATAAATCCATGACACCGGAAACAGTGCGTGAACTCATTGAACCTAAACTTGAAGGCGCGTTGCGAAGTGTAGCAGCCGAAAGTGAAATTCAAGACCTCCTCCAGAAACGCCAAGAGTTTGGGGATAAAGTGCAAGAGGCATGTGGCGAAGATTTAGAAACCCAAAACGGCTTGACGCTTGAGACTGTATCCATTATCCGCGTAGACCAAACCCCTGTTGATACACTTGATGCTGAAAACCGTTTTGATGCTGTCGGTATTCGTGAAATCACTGAAATCACAGCAGATCAATATCGTGAAAAGGTAGACATTGAGCAGCGGAAAGAGGTTGCTGTCGTTCAGATTGAAGTCAGTGCGCGTATAGAGAAACTTGAGGCTGAACAGGAGCAGGCATGGGCAGAATCCGACCAGCAGAAAAATATCGCCATCTATGCCGCTGAACGGGAAGCGGAGACCCTCAAATTCCAATTTGAGATGGAACAGAGTGTGCAAGAGCGTGAATATGAAATGAAGCAAGAGGTCGAGCGCGCACGGATCACACAAGAACAGGTCGTCCAAGAACGCGAAATTGAGATGAATCGGGATGTTGAAGTCGCCCGTGTCCAGCAGGAACAGATTGTCGCAGAACGTGAGATTGAGAAAAACCTCATCGTCGAAACGCAGCAGATCGAACAATCTAAAGTCGTCCAACTCGCTGAAATTGAGCAGTTCCTCACTGTCCAATTGCAGAAAATTGAACAGGAACAGGCGATTGAGGTGCGTGAGATAGAGAAAGTATTGACGGTCGAAAAAGCACGCATTGCGCAAGAAGAGGGTGTGATGCTCCGAGATATTGAGCGTGAGTTGATAGTTCAAACGGAACGCTTCAGTCAGGAGCAACAGGTTCAACAGCGCGAGATTGAGAAGAACCTCGTCGTTGAAACCGCACAGATTGACCAGATGCGACACGTGGAACTCGCTGAAATCGCTAAAATGTTGAATGTGGAGCAGTCTCGTATCGGTCAGGAGTTGCGTGTTGCGTTAAGTGATGAAGATCGGAAAATCGAAGTCGCCAATAAACAGCAGGTAACCGCACTCGCGGAGAAGGAAAAGTTAGTTGCGGAAGCTGAGCGTATGGGGGCAGAAGTGAACGTGACAGCCACGGAAGAGGTGATGTCCGCGGAGTGGCAGCGTGAAGTTGCAGTCATCGGAGCCGAAGCACAGGCACAGCCGATTGAACGTCTCGCTGACGCGGTACTCGCTGAAGCGCGTGCGAAAGCACAGGGTGAGATGGCGGAATATGAGGCGCGGAATGTCGCTGAACAACGTGTGCTTGTCCAAGAAGCGATCTTAGAACTCATTAATGATGCTGATGATATTATCGAACAGATGATGAGACCAGTTGAGAAAATCGAAAGCATCAAGATTTTGGATATGGGGAACACCGATGGGCAAGGCGGAATTAACCGAAGCAGTATGGGTAGACTCGCAAATGCCTTGCTTGATACGGGTGCTATCTCTCCGATGCTTAAGGAACTGTTTAACTTTGCCGATGTAGATGCCCAACAAATTACAGACAAAATTGCTGAATATCTCGCGGATCTCGTAAATCGTCCGAGTTGATTTTTTAACTGTAGCAAAAGTGTGAGCTTTTTATAGCACGCTTGGGCGCGACTCCTAATCACATTAGTCTTTGTGAGGGAAAACATGCGACATGAGAGACGACAAACATCAGCAAGACGGCATAAAAGCCAGCGGTGTCGTACCTGTCGTTCAAACAATGGGAAACGCGTTTGTCCAGCTCTCAGCGGTATGTTAATCTGTCCGGAATGCTGTAGAGCCAAACGCGCAAAGATTCCTGGGTGCGACGCGAAATGCCGGTACTACGCGCCACTCGTTGTATCAAGTAGAGTTCGTAAGAAACCAAATTTTCCGATCCATCGGTGTTTGATCAGCCGTTCTAAAGATACAGGTATGTTAATCGTCGTGGGTACGCGAAAACGCCCGGACGGAAACTTGAAAGCGATGTTTCTCTTGCTTGATCTATGGAAGAAAGGTATCCGAGACTGTTTTTTTGATGCAAACCTCTCGGAAAAGCAGTTTGAGAAAGTTTCGCAAAGAATCGCGAAGAGCTACAACCTTAATGAACCGTTAGATCTGCACGATCCAGATGAACCTGAGGAAGCTATTCGAGTACCGAAGGACACGCTTATTATTGAAGCGGATAACGCGATTCACCTTGATAAAGGCGTGAGCATTGTTGATCACGCAGAAGCCTCCGGTGGCAAAGCTATTGACAGTGCGCCCGGTGCGCGCGCGATGCACGAAATTTATATCCCCAAAACTGGGAAGTGGTACCTCTGGGCGCGAGTTTTCTTTGAATATAGCAAAGACTCTTATTGGATCGGTATGGATGACGTGCAGCCGAAGCCGTGGGATAGAGACGGCGGCCCAGGTGCGATAAAAATTTGGTCCGAACCTGATGATACCTCTAAGTGGGGACGTTGGCTCTGGGATACCGCGTCAGACGACACAACAAGTAACAGATCGCGCAACACGCCTGCTTTTTTTCATATCAAACGAACGGGGTACTATCGCTTCTGGTCTAAAGGGCGGGAAGCCGGTTCACGCTTGGATCAGATTTTGCTTACCCGCGCCCGCGATTTCAACGCGCAAACTGAGACAGAGGGAAAACCCCTGCGACTCAGGTATTCACCACACCTCTACGAGCCTGCCTCCATTCATGAATGTCGAAAACTTATTCGACATGCTGTGCAGATCGCGACGGCTGTCAATACGGAAATGCCTTGGGAATTCAAATACTGGATCCAAGATATATGGGGCGACATCACCCGATTCCCTGAAACGGAAGGGTCGCTCTACAAATGTCCGAAATGTACGGCGGATCTACCACAACAAGCGGTGGATCTGATCATACAACACGCCCAATCTGATGATATTCAGTTCTATATCTTATGCCGGAAGTGCGGAGGCGAATTTGATTAAGCCGGTTCTCATCGCTCGTTATTCTTCACATTTTATGCAAACAAGCACTTGGCAGAAACTTATGGTTGGCATCGTCAGTTCACTCTTCTTTTCTCTTTTTGCTCCGTTAAGTATCGCCGCTCCGCCGAACCCTTATCTCTTTTTTACTGAAGATTCTACGAGTGGGGAGTTGGTACCTAAAGCACCTCAGAGTCGGATTGAATTTCTTGAAAGGTTGGAAGACTGTTGTCTCGCCAACGCGCAAGGGGTCTTACAGGCTGACGGTATAGAATATGTACTTGCCTTGAAGATAGATTTCAGTGACATGCCAGGGCGCAGAGACGGAGCCGCGTTTGATAAATATCTCTTCGCAACAGAAGGCGTTTCCCTCAAAACCTACTTTCGCGAAAATTCCTATGGGCAGATGGATATACAGCCAGGACCCATGGGAGGTGTCCTTCCGAGAGGAAACACTTGGATTCGCGCCAAAAAACCGATGACGTATTACGGCGAAGGGGTCCGAATCTTGGAACGTTATCGGGAATTGGTGCGCGAGGCCTGTGAGGCAGTAGATGCGACAGTTGATTTTTCGCAATACGATAGAGACAATGATGGAATCGTGGATCATGTTTTCCTGATCCATTCGGGGAATGATCAAGCCTCTACTAATGTCATTGATTATGACATCCAGTCCCTTCTTATACCCGCTGTTAACGCTGTTCATGATGGCGTCCGGGTTAATACCGCTGCAATTGTTGCTGAAGAACCAGATTTTGAGCACCCCCACTTAGGTATCTATTTTCATGAGTTCTTTCACGATTTCGGTGCTCCTGATCTTTATGGCGTTTTTAGAGGTCCACATGACCATAAATGGGGGTTGATGGGTGCCTTCGGTCCCTATCAAGGCCCTGAAGAATTTGGGATCGGAAATGGCTTGGAACCGAGTCATATCATGGGATACCTCAAATGGGATTTTGATGCCAGACCTCAAAACGGCCGCCTCGGTTGGATCCAACCCGTTGAGATAACCGAAAATCAGAAAATTGATGTGCCCAGTTTTGAACTCGGTCCCAAAACCAATAAACTTTTCAAAATTGATATCCATGCGTCAAGAAATCCAACGGTTGGAGAAGCAACGGAATTTTTTCTTATAGAAAACCGGAACAAGGTGTCAGGGGCAACTTTTGATACCTATCTACCAGAATCAGGCATCCTCATCTGGCACATTGATGAAACCCAACCCTACCCCGTTGGCACTTATGATGCCTCGCATCAGGTATGGCTCGAAGATCCGACGGACCCTGAGCATCTCGGTATCTATGAACAAGACGGAGTTGAATCTATAAATGTGCAAGCGATAACTGACGGTGCCGCTTATTCTTTAGATGATGGACACACAGCCTTTACACCCGGCACGGTGCCGAATAGTAATGCAAACGATGGTACTGTTACCGGTATCTCGATTACCAACATAGGCGCGGAAGGTTTAACGATCCCGATGCTGATATCGTTTGGGGATACTTACGAACCTAATGATACAATTGTGACAGCGTTTCCTATCATGTATGGCGAAACTTATGAGTCTTTCATTTTCGACGCGACTGATGTCCGCGATGTCTATAAACTGGAAGTTGCCCGGGGGATTACGCTTTTAGTGACATTAGCTGATATTCCACCGACGAATAAATATCGGTTATCTCTCCATGCTGCGACTGGAGAAGTGTACGCTACCGGTGAAAATGCTACTGAGATTGCTGGATTGAAACTCATTTACCAACCGGATAGGACAGACACATTCTATCTCGTTGTAGAATCGGAGGAAGGGTTCAGCAGTGTGGACTCTTACCGGTTGCGTGTAGAACAGCTTCAGGCGGAAAAACTTGCCTTTGAGGAGACACGCGTCTATCCGAACCCGCTGCGTCTCGCGAGTGAAACGCTGACGTTCGCTTATCGGCTCTCCGCCTCTCAAATCGTGGATAACATTGACCTTGAGATATTTACACCTACAGGGGCACTTGTCTATAAAGAAACACACCAAAACGTATTTTCACAAGGGAAATTCGAGTGGCGCGGTGCGAATCTGAGGGGGATGCCTGTTGCATCTGGCATCTATATTTATCGCATCTCCGCGAAACAGGCGGCGTTACTTATC
>CAZQIP010000203.1:0-10315 GCA_964593655.1 uncultured bacterium
TTTTTAACGATTGGGTTTTCGCTCCGATTTTTCCGTTGTCAAAATCGGGTTTTCGCTCCATTTCAACAACATTGGTTATAATCAAATTGTTCGACGGACAAGTGGACAAACACTGGCGTTTTACATCTCACAATCGGATCAAAACGCTGCTACTTAGCCCTTCAACGAATTAACTTCGTCCACGTTAATCGTCCGCCGATGTTTGAAGACACTGACAATAATCGCGAGCCCGATAGCGACTTCAGCGGCAGCGACAGCCATTACGAAAATGACGAAAATTTGCCCCGATGCCTCTCCCAGGCTACGACTGATTGCTACAAAGGCAAGATTCGCGGCGTTCAACATCAGTTCAATACACATAAAAATAATGATGGCGTTCCTACGGATGAGGACTCCAACAACACCGATCGTAAACAAGAGCGCGCTCAAAATAAGGTAAGATTCTAATGGCATTTTTTTAACTTTCCTTGCGGTTCGGTCAAATGGCTTTGGAACTTTAACAGTCCCTTACGTAATCCGCCTTCCATTACATTACAGGCTACGTTCTCGATACTATCAAGATATTTCCAACTTTCCTTGCGGTTCGGTCAAGTAGCTACTGAATTTCGTTTTCGGCTTGGCTTTCACGTTTGACTAAGACGATAACGCCAATCAATGCTGCCAATAAAATAAGCGAGGTAACCTCAAACGGTAAAAGATACTCGTTGAACAAGAGTTCACCAATGTTATAGGTCGTGGTGTTTACGGATTCGGTAGCAGCTTCCGCCGATGCGTCTGGGGGGTCGTTGATTGCATTCACTGCGATATAGACGCCTTCGATGGCAAGGAGGATGCCAAGGATCACCGCAAAACCCTTTAGTTTCCCACTCATAGCCCCTTTCGCGGAGAGTGTGCCGAGGTTCAGGAGCATAATTACAAAGAGGAACAGGACCATGATTGCGCCAGCATAGACAATGACTTGTACAGCTGCAACGAAGTGCGCGCCTAACAACACAAACAGTCCTGCTTGTGCGAAAAACGTTACGATAAGCGAGAGTGCGCTATAAATCGGATGTCGAAACGAGATAACAGCAATCGCGCCAATCAACGAGACTGCTCCAAAGAGAATAAATAGAATCTGTTCTGGATTCATTCGCGCCCTCCTATTCTATTGCGTCTAACGCGCTGGGTGTAATCTGCGGGTCGTCATTCCGCATTGCTGGTTCAGGTGTCTTGTTCATAACCAACAACCCCGCGACAATTGATACAACGATAAACGCCGCGACCACATTGCCAATCCCGACAACCAGACGAGAGTTAGTCATGATCCATAATGTGCCGGTTACGACGATGGAAGTCAAAGCGACGGGCAACAGGAATTTCCAACCGAAGTTCATAAGTTGATCATATCGGAATCGCGGGAGTGTCCATCGGACCCAGATAAACACGAACAAGAAAATCGCTGTTTTGACGAAGAAGATACCGAACGAGATAAGTCCACTCCATACAGGACCGCCGACATTTTCTAAACCGAAGAAGTGCCATCCACCCAAGAAAAGTGTCACCACTACAGCGGAACCGACAATCATGTTCATGTATTCCGCCATGAAAAACATAGCGAATTTCATGCTGCTGTACTCGGTGTGATACCCTGCGACGAGTTCCTGCTCGGCTTCTGCGAGATCAAACGGTAAGCGGTTCGTTTCTGCGAACATTGCGGTTGTAAATGCGAGAAAAGCGGGGAAGTGAATTAGGAAGTTCCATTGCCACGGATATGCGCCTTGTTCTATTGCGATTGTCCGAAGGCTGAGTGAACTTGTCAGCATCAGGATGCCGATGATTCCAAGTCCGAGTGTCAATTCGTAACTAATCATCTGCGCTGATGACCGTAAACCGCCTAAAAGCGAATACTTGTTATTCGATGCCCATGCGCCAAGCACAACGCCGTAGACACCAAGGGAGGTTATCGCCAATATATACAAAATACCGATGTTAAGGTCTGCAATCTGGAGATTGATAGTTTCTCCAAACAGTTCTATTGAACTCCCAAACGGCACGACTGCAACCGTAATAAGTGCTGGCACCAACAGCATTGCGGGGGCAAGTACATAAAGCGGCTTATCGACATGATTCGGGATAAGGTCCTCCTTAAACATGAACTTAAGCCCATCTGCGATCGGTTGGAGCAGCCCTTGTGGTCCAACACGGTTCGGTCCGAGTCGATCCTGCATCCATCCACTCACTCGGCGTTCCGCCCAGATCATTACCATAACCCCGATAATCAGCAGATGCACAATGATAAGGATCTTGACGATTGAACTGATGATTAAAAAGAGAGGGAAATTTTCCATAGTTTCTCCTTCTTGATAGCTCCTAAAGGCCACAGGCTTAAGCTAACTTAATTCCCGCATCCCCAATATTTTGATGCGTTGCGTCCGTATAGCCTTGCACATTCTCTGCAATTGCTATGGCAATTTCTCCAGCGAAATGATAGTTCATCTCACCGCCCAACTGCTTGGCAAGCTGCTGGATAATCTCCCAATCTACGCGTGCTTCGCCCGGCGGATCAATTGTCTTGCGAATCCGTTGTACCCAACCTGTTGAATTGGTAAAGGTGCCATCTTTCTCGGCGAAAGTTGTTCCCGGCAATACTACATCGGCTAATTGCGTCACCTCTGACGGCAAAACGTCTTGTACGATAAGGAATTCGACGCTTTCTAACGCGGCTTTCTCAGCATCCTCAAGCGGACGTTCTGGTGCACCACTAACGAGGTAAACGACTTTTGCGCCCGATACCTTCTCCCAAAGTGCCTCATCTTCGAGAACGACGTTTCCGTTTGCAGAACCGAGTATCGTTCGCGCCCCTGCCGTATTCGGATTTTTGTCGGCTTCAATTGTAAATTGTGGGAATTTGTGTTCTTCACCGGGTAGTTGTCCGAAGAGTCCCAACTGCGTTGTCTGCAGCACGTCGTGTGCGAACTGCTGCAAAACGTAGTTGTCTTCATTCGTGGCTTGCGCGGAACCAATCACAACAATGTCCTCAGCGGCTACTTCCGATAACTGCTCCTGAATCACAGTGAGGGCATCCGCCCAATGCGTTGGCGTGAGTTCGTCATCAACGCGTTTCAGTGGAAGTTGAAGTCGGTCATCGCTGTTTACATAGTGGTAACCGAGCCGCCCATCGTCACACATCCAATGTTGGTTAATATCCTCATGGAAGCGGGGTTTGAGCCTATAAACACCATCGGCTTTATATTCTACGGTGATATTACAACCGACACTGCATCCTGAGCAGACACTGTTCGCCTTCTCCATAAACCATGGGCGCGACTTGAACAAGAAATCTTTGCTAATTAATGCCCCGACGGGACAGATGTCAACGACATTTCCTGCAAGTTTGTTATCAAGTAACTGAATGGGAGTTCCCTCGTGGCTTCTCGGGATGTCAATTTCATCGTGGGAACCGCGGTTAATTAAGCCTAACTCACCTGTCCCGGAAACCTCTTCAGCAAACCGGATACACCGGGTGCAGACGACACAGCGCGTTGAATAGAGGAGTACATCTGGTCCGAGGTCTTTTTTAGGTGGTACATTTTTGACCTCAAGGTAGCGGCTCTTATCGTGTCCGTGTCGATAGCTGTAATCTTGCAAATCGCATTCGCCAGCCTGATCGCAGACAGGACAATCCAGTGGATGATGCACGAGCAAAAATTCAAGGATATCTTCCCGTGCCTTTTTGACCCGGGGGCTATCTGTCTGAACGATAGCATCATACTTTTCTTCTAATTTTCTTTCAGGTGGTGCGGAGCGGACTGTCGTTGTGCACCCCGTTGCTAATTGTCGGGCTGGACCAATTGTACCTGGCGGAGCACCTGGTATGGGGCCATAAGGTTCAACGAGACACATTCTACAGTTCGCTGGACGGCTCAACCCAGGGTGATAACAGTAGTGAGGCACTTCAATGCCGTGTTGCCGTGCAGCCTCAACTATATTGGTTCCATCTTCAACCTCTATCTCGAGGTCATTCAATTTAATAAATGCCATAAATTGACTCCAATGTATTCCTACCAGGGAAATTACGCTTACATCAACTTAACAATTTTTCAAGTGACTCAATTTTCTCGCGCAATGCCTGGATCTCTATGGCTTGTGCTTTTATAGTATCCTCTTGTTGTGTGCGTCTGTTCTGCTGATACGCAATGAGGGCTAATGGGACACCTACAAATGCTATAAGCGCGCCGATGAGTGTTATTATCAATGTTCCGTGAAAGTCTAATCTTTTGCTCTGATCTGTGAAGCGATCAGTAAAGCGCTTCTCTAAACGCACCTCAGTTTCGGTGATTCGCTTTTCTAAACGCACCTCGGCCTCGTTAACAATCTGGCGGATCTTCTCTAAGTCTTCAACACTCAGGTCGGCAGTCGCGATAAGGTTCAGGCATAAAAGTCCCATAATGGCAAAAAACAAGGTTTTCATCATGGATGTTCCTTTGGGCTATCGCCAGTTATGCCCTACAAGTCAGCAAACTCCTTTGGAATAAACCGCTGTTGATACGCGTAATTTTCCTCCGGTGGGACGGTCGCCTCAGCAACGGGCAGTGTGACGAGTTCACCTTCTCGGATAGCGGCTTCAAATTCGGGTCGGAATTTGCGCATATAACTCACAGCGGGCCATGAGACAGCAATGCCAAAGACACAAATCGTATTCCATGTCATCGTATCCACATTTGCGATGTTGTTAGCGACACTTTCCAGCAGGTCCAAGTCTTCGTAAATATCTTCTGTTTCGCCAGTATCGCCCCATCTGCCATTTTCAGCGACACCGAATTTGGGACGTGTGATAGTGTCTTTTCGTCCGTTTCCGTCAGCTATCCGTTGGACAATATCGCGTACCCACGGTGTGCCCCACCGACACGGTGTGCACTGCCCACACGATTCATGTGCGTAGAACTTCATGATATTGAGCAAGCAGTCAACGATATTCCGCGTCTCATTCATGACGATGATACCGCCGGACCCGAGCATTGACTTTGCGAGTGTGAGAGAGGTAAAATCGAGTCGTGTGTCCAATTCGTAATGCGTCAAGATCGGTGCGGAACTGCCGCCGGGGATTACCGCCTTTACTTCTTCGCCGCGCAAACCGCCTGCGACCTCAATAAGCTCAGTGCATGTCAAGCCAAGATCCAGTTCATAAACCCCCGGCTCGTTGACATCACCACTGATGCAGTAGAGTTTTGTCCCCGTATTGGCATCAGGTTTCGGCGGATCAAACCGCGTATCGGCATACGTTGGTCCCATCTGTGTGTACCATTCAACGCCGTTGCCGACGATGAAAGGCAGGTTACACAACGTCTCAACATTCTGTACGACGGTGGGTTTTCTGAACACACCTTCAACAGCAGGGAATGGCGGTTTGTTGCGAGGTTGTCCGCGCTTGCCTTCAAGCGATTCAATCAATCCTGTTTCCTCGCCGCAGATATAAGCACCGGCTCCTGGATGTGTGTAGATGTCAACGTTGAGTCCTGTGCCACGCACGTCTTTGCCGAGGTATCCTTGCTCATAAGCCTCTTTGATAGCGGCATCTAACATCTTTTTTCCGAGCGTAAATTCGCCACGGATGTAGACATAGGTGGTCTCAATTCCCATTGCATAGCAACAGATGAGGATACCTTCAATCAGCAGATGTGGATTTTTCTCCAAGACGTACCGGTTGCTGAAGGTGCCAGGCTCACTCTCATCAGCATTACAACAGAGGTAACGCGGTTCAATATCCCTTGGGACAAAACTCCATTTTTCTCCGGTAGAAAAACCGGCACCGCCTCTGCCTTTCAATCCTGAATCGAACACCATTTTAGCGATTTCTTCAGGTTGATATTCCGCAATCGCCTTTTCAAAACGGGTGTAGCCATCATATTGCCGAAAGACATCAAACGTGTTAATATCAGGTACATCCAGATGCTCGTAGAGAATCCTTCTTTCTTGAACCATACCTTCTCCCCTACAAATTGTCTACTTTAGTATAGCAAGTTTTAGCTCGCAAGCTTCGCTACTTTAGTATAGCAAGTTTTAGCTCGCAAGCTTCGCTAAAAGCTCATCAACCTTTTCCGGGGTCAAATTTTTATACAGATCGTCATTCACCATGATAACAGGCGCGACATCGCACGAAGCGAGGCATTCTACTTTCATGAGCGTGAACTTACCGTCAGCCGTTGTGCCTTTCGCGAGATTCGTTTCGGAAGCGATATCCGTGCTGAGTTTTGCTTTGAGATGGTCGAGCACCACTTTACAATCCCGCAATGCACAAGGTAGTGTATGGCATACGCGAATGACGTACTCGCCTACCGGTTCTTCAAAGAACATCGGATAGAAAGTGACGACATCCTTGACTTTCATCACGGAGACTTCCAATTGCTCTGCGACATATTTCATGACGGCAGGTGTAATGTAGCCTGCCTGTCGCTGCGCGAGGTGGAGCGTTGGCAGCATCGCTGCTTCTTTAATAGGATACCGCCCTATCAACTCGTCGAATTCACGTTGATTTTCTTCGTTAAACACAAAAGGCGTTTCAATTTGAATGAGTTCATCTGACATATTTTTAATTTTCCTTGCGGTTAAAGGACGTGGTTTGTGCTTTGATGCTTTTCGCTCCAGAGCTGAAGGAATCCCCAAGCAAAAACCCCTCCACTTCGTTTCGGGCTTGCGATCTTAACTGAGAAGAGAGATGTTAGGTTTATCAAAACCTTTCCATTAGACTACCGCTACGAATGCCTCTTGCACTTTGCGAGGCAGCTTAACAAAGCTGACCAGAAATTCTCCTAAAAATGTTACACCAGTGTAACATTTGGCTGCAGAAGCTGTCGGTCTAAAACTCAATAACCGTAAGGGTTTATGCTTATTTTTATAATTTTTCGCTGTGAAAAAAAATAGCGAAAAGTGTAACATTTTGCGAATGCTTCGTAGATGGCCTCTCTTAACTGAAATTACCAAATATCGCCCAACTTAGTAGTTGCCGTAAAACTGAATCCGGTTGCCTTCTGGATCGCGGATATCGAAAATGGCATGCCCATCGTCGTTCTCAAGTTTCCGTAACCGTTTCCCTTTCGATTTTATGTGCTGATGAATGGCACTCACGCTTTCAACGTGAAACATCAGTTTTTGTCTGCCTTCATTGGGTTTGCTGGCACTATGGAGACACAACGTGCAAGCCCCTGCATGAAAACGGAAAAACCGGTTTTCTGGGAACGGCTGGTCTTCGTCCGGTACTAATCCGATAACGTCCCTATAAAAAGCGATCACGGTCTTCATGTCTTTGACGAACAGCATAATGCCTGTGAGTTCCATTGGATCCTCCGAAAACAGATAATAGGTTCTAACAAAGTTACCGATCTAATTCTCCTGCGATGACGTTCAGACTCCCCAAGACAGCCACGGTATCGGAAACCATTCCGCCTTCTAACATGTGCGGCAGTGCTTGGAAGTGTAAGAAACTCGGCGGACGGATGCGGATACGATAAGCGGTCCCGCTGCCATCGCTGACGATATAAAAGCCGAGTTCACCGTTCGGCGATTCGGTTGCACAATAGTGCTCACCGACCGGCGGCTGCACCCCGTGTCCGTCCATAACAATCTTAAAGTGATGGATTAAGCCCTCGATATGTCCATAAGCATCGGACTTGTTTGGCATCGTGATCTTATTATCTTCAAGGTTGACCGATCCATCAGGCATATTATCCAGTACTTGGGTAACAATGCCACAACTCTGAATCATCTCCTCCATCCGGACGAGGTATCGGTCGTAGGCATCCCCGTTGGTGCCTACTGGTACATCAAACGTTACTTCATCGTAGCTGGAATACGGTTCAGCCTTGCGGATATCATGCGCTATACCTGTGGCTCGGAGACAGGGTCCTGTTAGTCCATAGCTAACCGCATCATCAGCTGAAATAGCGCCAACGCCTTTTGTGCGATCCATCCAGATCCGATTCTTTGTGAGCAGGGTATGGGTCTCTTTGAGTGCCTTCGGGAAGTTGGTGACGAATTGTCGGACATCTTCCACACAACCGTCATAGAGGTCACGGAGAACGCCCCCTACGCGTGTGTAGCTCGTTGTCAACCGTGCGCCGGTAGTCTTTTCAAAGATGCTATACAATTTTTCACGTTCGCGGAAGCTATAGAGAAATACTGAAAATGCCCCTAAGTCGAGTGCGGCAGTTCCCAACCATAAGAGGTGATCTGCGAGTCGTGAGAGTTCCGCCATCAAAATCCGGATATATTGACACCGTTTCGTGACATCAATGCCGAGCAGCTGCTCGACAGCGAGCACATACCCAAAATTGTTGGATAACGGCGACAGATAGTTCATCCGATCTGTGACAACAATGTACTGGTTATAATCGAGGTGTTCACCGAGTTTCTCGAACCCGGTATGCAGGTAACCGGCATGGGGTATCGCCTTCAAAACGGATTCGCCATCAAGTTCTAACACAATACGGAGGGTGCCGTGTGTCGCCGGATGTTGCGGCCCGAAGTTGAGGACCATCTTTTCGCCTGTGGCGCGTTCCAGCCCACCTTGCATAAAATACTCCTTTTTTATAGGCATCAGCCATCAGTAAAGACACAAGCGGACAGAACACTTCTTTTTTTGCTGACTTCTGACTGCTGACCGCTTTTTTTACACATTCTGCTTATCAAAATTAAAGCGTTCGCGTTCGCCACGTCCACGGAGCGGATAATCTTTCCGGAGCGGGTGTCCGTCAAAATCGTCAGGCATTAAGATTCGCCTGAGATCGGGATGCCCCTCGAAATGGATACCGAACATATCATAGGTCTCGCGTTCCAACCAGTTCGCACCTTGCCACAAACTGGTGACAGATGGGATGTTCAAGTCGTTTTCATGTACAGGAACTTTCACCCGAGCGCGGCACTGTCCCTGATAGGAATAGAGTTGATAGACTACCATGAACCGCGCATAGTCAAATTGCATTAATTCGGATTCCATCTGCGAATTATCGACTGCGGTGACATCAACGAGGAAGGTATAGGCGAGTTCGGGATCCGTTTTCAGATATTCCAAAACTGCGTAAGCCTGCTCTTTACGGACAACCACGACGACAGTCCCCCGCGTTTCATCGTGTGCTAAGAGCGCGTCAGCGTGGTTTGCCTCTAATTTTTCGAGAATAAGAGGTTTCGGTTGTTCTTCGACTTGGTTCTCTTCACTCATAAACTGCCTCTACTCCTTTAGGTGAAGCACCACTGGTAATTTTTTGCTGTACCTGTAGCACCGCGTCAATGAGATCTTCGGGGCGCGGTGGGCATCCGGGGATGTAGACATCAACAGGTATAAACTGGTCAACGCCTTGAATGAGGGTATAGGTATCAAACACACCGCCGCAGGACGCGCATGCGCCCATTGAAATGACCCACTTCGGATCGGGCATCTGGTCATAGATACGTTTCAGGACAGGCATCATTTTGATGGAAATTCTGCCGGAAACGATCAGCAGATCGGATTGGCGCGGTGAAAACCGGATCGCCTCAGAGCCGAACCGAGAGAGGTCAAACTTGGAAGCCAAGGTCGCCATCATTTCTATAGCACAGCAAGCGGTCCCGAAGGGCATCGGCCAGAGAGAGTTTTTCCGTCCCCAGTTGACGACTTTATCAATCGTCGTAGTGATGATGTTGCCATCCGTCTCCGCGGCACCTTGTCCAACAAAATCTAATCCCATGTTAAGCCTCCTTTCTTCCAAGCGTAGATATAGCCAAGAAGCAGAATGCCGATAAACACCAGCATTTCAATTAAAATAAACAAACCACTCGTTTCAGAGAATTTCTTGAAGACCACAGCCCACGGGTAGAGGAACACCACTTCAATATCAAAGATGATAAAGAGCATCGCGATGAGGTCAAACCGGATAGTAAACCGTTGCCGTGCATCGCCAATAGGTTGAACGCCGGATTCGTAAACGGAAAGTTTAACGCGGTTCGGGCGTTTGGGTCCAAGAAGATGGGTCAGGCCGAGGTTGATCGCTGCAAAGAGAACTGCGAACCCCCCTAACAGCAAGATCGGAAGATAATCTATTAACATTGTTTCTAATCTATTTTGTCCTCACCTATTTTGATAGCGTAAGACAAATTGTGCTTTAGTAGCCCAATCTGGCATTGCAAACTTCGCTCAAATGACGGTTAATACAGATTCGCAAACAGATTCTTTAGAATATGCTTAATAGTTTCTCATATTTTAAAAACATTGTCAAGTTTTTTTGAAAAAAAATGAAATGTAAGAACAAATTTTTCAGTATCTATTTGTTTTCCCTGTTTTTAGGGTTGAGATCTTTAATAT
>CAZQIP010000204.1:0-28267 GCA_964593655.1 uncultured bacterium
CTTTCTAACTTCATTTTTTACAGGTATACGCCGTAGAGGCGATCCACTTTTGGGCACCAGTTATTGACTGACTTTCTCACACATAAACCTAACAACATCAACCATATTCTAAACCCCAAAAAAAATGGGGGTAAGTGACAGGTAAACCCTGTTGAGATTTATCCGGAAACCTGCATTCTCACTGTGAAGCAAACGGACGCAGCAATCCATGAGCGATTAATTAATCTGAGTATGGATCTGCAGCATCGCGGAGGGCATCTCCTAAGAAGTTAAAAGCGATGACAACGACAAGCACCGGCACCGCTGGAAAAATGAGCCACGGGTAATGGAGTAGAACGGTGACGCGCTGTGCTTCTTCTAAGAGTACTCCCCAACTCGTCATCGGCGGGCGGATCCCCAATCCCAAGAAACTGAGTGCGGTCTCCCCCAAAATCATACCGGGGATCGCAAGTGTCGCGATAACGATGATATGGCTATAACATCCCGGTAACAGATGCTTTGTGATGATGTGCCAATGTCCCGCCCCGGCGGCACGCGCCGCCATCACGAAATCACTCTCCCGATATGCCAAGACCTTTCCACGCACCTGCCGCGCCAATCCCCCCCAACGGATAATCGACAAAATAATCGTAATCCCGAAGTATATTTGGATGCTTGACCAACCCGGTGGAAGTGCGGCACCGAGTGCCATCCAGAGTGGGATGTCAGGGAATGCCGATAGGATCTCAATAATCCGTTGGATCAGGTTATCGACCCATCCACCCCAGTATCCAGATACAGTGCCGAGGATAGAACCGAGAACGATACTCAAAAGGACACCGACCAAGCCGAGTGTCATTGATACGCGCGCGCCGTACATGATCCGTGAGAGTAGATCGCGTCCCATCCGGTCAGTGCCTAATAGGAACATCGGCCCCGCGGAACTGAACAGGTGTCGCCTACCGTCGGCATCCTTGAAAAAGAATTCAACCGGATGCCGTTGCTCCATATCTTTCGTGAACTCTAACTCAAGACTTTCTGGATTGCGGACCGATTTCAAGCCGTGAACATAGAACCCATCGCTGACGGAGAAATGAAGGCGTTGCGGCGGTACATGCCGCAGTCGCATGTTGATTTCGTTATAGTGATAAGGTGCGAAAAAGTCTGCGCCGATTGCAAGCATGTAAAAAAGAAGCAAAAGCGCGCCAGCGATAACCCCCATCCGATTCTTACGGAACCGCCGCCAGATCAGTTGGCGATAACTTAGCTGCCCCCCATCTGTCCAAGGGTCGCCTGTCCTCTTAATCTCTTCTGCTGTCTCGATTGTAGATTTCATATTTTTTAAATATTGGGTTTCTGCTCCGATTTTTCCGATGAAAAGAACTAAAAACGTAGCTCGTAATGAAGCAGATCGCTTATGGGGTTTTTGCAAACGCTAAAATCCAATGCGAAGAAAGTGTTTCTTCAAGTACGCCGCAAAATGGAGAGCGGATTACACAATAGCACGTTAAGTGCCAAACCCACTTCATTCAACCGCAAGGTCATATAAAAAATCATTCATAACGAATTCTCGGATCTACCCACGCTAAGGCTATATCTGCGAGGAGGTTGCCGATCACTAAAAGGAGACTCAACATCATAATCAGCGTCCCAGCGAGATAAATGTCCTCGTTCAACAGGCTCCGTAAAAGGATCGGGCCGACAGTCGGCAAGCCCAAGACGATTGAGACAATCGCTGAACCCGAAAGGATACCGGGCAGGCTCATCCCTAAAATACTGATGAGTGGATTAATCGCGATGCGCACGGCATGTTTCCCGACCACGACAATTTCTTTCAGTCCTTTTGCGCGTGCCGTTTGAACAAAGGGCTGCCCTAACACATCAAGCAGGTTACCACGCATAATCCGCATTAAACTTGCAGTCCCATTAATACCGACAACAATCACTGGAATCCAGAGGTGTTTGAAAAGATCGCCGAGTTTGCCCCAGGTCCAGGGCGCGCCTTCATAGTAAGCCGAAAATAGTCCGAACAGTGGAACGCCAAAGATGTCAAACGCAAATACCATTAATGAGAGTGCCAAGAGAAACGCTGGTATCGACATGCCGACAAAGCTGAGGAAGGTGAGGAAGTGATCTGACCATTTGTATTGATGCGTTGCGGAATAAATCCCGAGCGGGATAGCAACAACGTAGGTAAAGATGAGCGATCCGACAGAGATAACGAGCGTAAAGGCGATCCGATCCCATATCAGTTCATCGACTTCGCGTTTATACTCAAACGACTCACCGAAGTTCCCGCGGACAAAGCCACTGATCCAGATAAGATAGCGCTTCCACAATGGCGCGTTCAACCCGTAGCGTTCGCGCAATTCCTCGACTTGTGCGAGCGAACTGCTATCGCCGAACTCCTCCTCTAAGCGTTGAATTTCGCGGTCGAGGTAATCGCCTTGGGGCAGTTGGATAATAATGAAAGAGATGATAGAAATCGCCAGAAGTGTCGGAACAGCGATGAGACATCGGCGAATGATATAGGTAATTATGGTGGTTACTCCTTAGATATCCAACACTGTTCAGGATAATGGGTCGCTGGTGTGACAATCGCCCACGGTCCTAAAATGCCGTCATTTGGCACATTGTGAAAATGGTCAGCGACGACCAAGAGCGACGGCGAACGCGCTGCGGAACCGAGGTGAAACGGTCCCTCGTCAATGTGAATCCTAACAGCGTCCCGAACGTATTGGTGCCGCTGTTTCTCGTCAGGTTCGCGTTTAATTGCATCGTATAAGTCAAGCAGTTTCTTTAGCGGCCCGGTGGGAGGTTCTCCCTTTTCACCACCGGTTTCATACCACTTCCCGACCTTCGGGTGCCAGTACTTTGCGAGTGTCGGGAATACCCAATCCGGATACGTAAAAAGGTCCATCTCTGCTTCACCGTGCATACTGATTGTGAATTTGCCGAGTGTAC
This sequence comes from uncultured bacterium, assembly GCA_964593655.1. GTDB lineage: Bacteria > Poribacteria > WGA-4E > WGA-4E > WGA-3G > WGA-3G. The sequence goes on from CAZQIP010000204.1 coordinate 2,944, forward strand.
GGCGGAGGCTCAATTCGGCACCGGGTGGCGTGTAGAGCAAGGTTTCCAAACCGAGCTGCTCCCATCCGTCTTGAATAATCAACCCGATGTCGTTCTCTTGGCTGTTGAGATTGGAACTTGGAACATCCATGAGTATCTCAATCCGCTTGCCATCGGGCCGCAGTCTATAACCGTCTTTATCGCGCGTTGTGAGTCCCATTTCATCTAAGAGACGATTTCCCGCGGCGATATCGAAATCCGCGTCCGCGCGTTTCCATTCCTCAAAGAGGGTTTGCCCGTCTTCGTCAGCGAAGTGCCATCCCTCTTGGCTAACTGTCGCTGCCTGCGGTTCCAACAACCCACGCCATGCGATTTCGTTACATTTCACGCGGTCAATACCATAGGCGAGTGCCTTGCGGAACCTTTGGTCGCGAATGAGTTTTCTTAACACTGGGTCGGGCGCGGTCCAGTTTATCAAGATAGCCGGTTGCGCGCCAGCCGTGCTTTTCCATCGCCGGACCTTATAGCCACCTTTCTCCTGTCCTTTCAGATAGAGCGCGAGATCGCGGAGTTCCATCCCGCGGTATTGGCAGTCAATTTCGCCCGCGAGGATTTTAAGCACGCGAACTTGGGGTTCGGGGACCAAACTCGTCTTGATTTTGTCGATGTAAGGGAGTTGTCTGCCGAGCGTATCAACAACGTAATAATACGGATTGCGTTCAAGCTCAACGCGAAAGCCGCCCTTTTCGTATTTTGTCACCCGCCAGGGCCACAGCGTCGGACGCTCCGGGTTTTGATGTGGGATATTTTCTTTCTCGAATCGGATGAAATCGGTATACGCTGGGTTGCTGTCGGGGTGGAACTGCTGCATGTGGTGCGCTGGGATGTTGTATTGATTGCACCACCAGAAACCGGTTGCCAGCCAAAGTGGGACGAGCCAGTTGGGACCGGCGAATTTCATCACAATTGTATAGTCATCGGGCGTTTCAACTTCCATCGGAATACCGTTGACCTTACACCAGACAGGCGCGCCGTACTTGTGCCGCTCATCAAGACAGAGTTGGTAATAGTAAGCGAACGAGGCGGAAGTATAAGGATGCCCATCTGACCATTTGACCCCTTTACGCAGATGCAACGTCAGTATACTGCCGTCTTCATTAAATTCCCACGACTCTGCTAAACCGGGTTCCAAACCGGAGGCATCAAATTTCCAACGGATGAGCGGGGCATATCCTGCTGTCATCTTCCACGTCCCTAAATCTGGATGTGTGTGAAACCGGTGCCACGTCCCACCGTAGGGCCCCGGCCCTTCATATCCGTCGAAATCCGTTTTGGCGACGAGCGGATTCTCTGGTAGCCGTTCTGAGAGTGGCGGGAGTTTGCCTGCCCCGACCAGTTTTGCCCACATCGGTGCCTCTTTCGCCGCAACGCCACGCGGGAAATCAGAGGCATCTTCTAACGAGTTTCCTGAACATCCCGCGATGAAAATTAGCAAGGTGAACAATCCTTTAATGAGATGCCAAATTGCGGTCTGATATGTTTTTGTTGGCTTTCGCATTTTTAATTGTCTCCCTCACGCTTCGCAAGAGAATCGGTGAATAAACCGAGGTCTGTGGATACGCTTGCAAATAGTGCATCGATGGACTTTGCATGCGGCATGGTCTTTTCATATATCAATTCCTTGCCGTAGATGTTGTTCACCTTGTGACGAAAGTCCAAAAGAGCTTCTAATTGGAGAAATGTATTTTCTGAAATCACGGGTGGACGTTCCGGTCGCTGTTCCGTCATTTGTGCGAGCAGGTTTTTGTGCCATCGACTTCCTCTCGGCACGTGCATATCCACCTCACGGGCAATCCGTAGAAAAATATTCTCTATGCCTCTATAAACATCAGCGAGATCTGTTGCGATTGTATTTTCGATGAATTCTCTTGCTTGGACAGGTAGCACATCAATACTATCCAACCCTCTTTGTATTCTTTCAAGTATTCCGTCTATTTTATGAAGTTCATCGTTAATGCGTTGTGTCAACCTTTTTCGGTTCATTTCGTAAATTTCTTCCTCTACAGTCGGGAAAACCTGTCGCTGTAAGTGTTTATAAAGCGTCTGCCACACATCTGTCACACCATTGGGCGGTTGCACGCCTCGTTCAATAGGGATCGCTTGGTGTTTTACACGTTCTCGGAAAAGCCCCTCCAACCTATCAAAATTGATGAAGTCTATTTTGAACGGAGCATCGAAATATATAACCTTTCCGTACGCTTTATCGTAGGCATCGTCGGAGAGTCCTGACACAGCGATATCGATATCTGATCCCTTCGTGAACCCCATCGGTTCTGTGAGTGATCCGAAGACCAAGACTTGGGTTGCACCGAACTGCTCGTAAAGTAGTGCTGCGACTTCGTGCGCGGTGTGCCATGCCCGATGAAGGAGTCCTTCATCCATCACTCGGTTTTTCCATACTTGTTCCAATTGCTTTCTGCATGCCGCGAGTTCATCTGGGGATATCTTTTGCGTTGACATCATTAAACTCCCTGTAACTCCAACGTATCACTGTGGTGACATGCTACCTGAACCCCCGGTGTAACCTCTCGGAGTTCTGGTGTTTCCTGTTTGCATAGATCGGTTGCGTAACGACATCGCGGGTGAAAATAGCAGCCAGTCGGTGGCTGCGAGGGATCAGGCACATCCCCTTCAAGGCGAATGTGCTCACGTTTCCGCTGCGCATTCGGATCCGGGAGCGGCACAGCGGATATTAACGCCTCTGTATACGGATGCTTCGGTGATTGATAGAGTGTCTCGGCGTCGCTAATCTCTACAATTTTGCCGAGATACATGACTGCGACGCGGTCACTGATGTGTTCGACAACGCTCAAATCGTGTGCGATAAAGATGTAAGAGAGATTGAACTGTTCGCGAAGTTCTGTGAGTAGGTTGAGAATTTGCGCTTGCACCGAGACATCTAACGCCGAGACAGGCTCATCTGCGACGATAAGTTCCGGTTGAAGTGCTAATGCCCGCGCGATGCCAATGCGTTGGCGTTGACCCCCGCTAAAAGCGTGTGGATACCGGCGCATATCCTGGGATCGCAAGCCAACAGATTCCAGTAGTTCCACGATCCGATCCTGAAGTGCTGTCCCTTTTTCGGTGCGATTGACCCGCATCGGTTCGCCGACGATATCTGCGACCGTCATTCGTGGGTTGAGCGACGCATGTGGGTCTTGGAAGATCATTTGGATGCGTTTCCGAAAAGGTTGCATCTCGCGGTGCGTCAATTTCGCCAAATCCACCTGTTCCTCACCGAAAATGAAACTGCCACTTGTAGCCGGTATTAATCGGAGGAGACATCGGCCGGCAGTCGTTTTTCCACAGCCGCTTTCACCGACAAGCCCAAGCGTTTCGCCGCGTTGTACATCAAAATTAATCCCATCGACCGCTTTCACATAGCCGACGGTGCGTTGAAATATCCCTTTCTGTATAGGGAAGTATTTTCGGAGGTCGTTCACCTGAAGCAGTTTCATATTTTTATTTTTTAAATATAGGGTTTCCGCTCGGTTTTCTCCGTTGTCGAAAACCGGTTTCTGACTAATTTGTAGCGTACTTGGAAGTTTGCGGTTTATGTTTCTGAGTCGGCGTGGAGCCAGCATCGCACAGCGTGCGTGCCATCAGTCGTTATCTCAAGTTCGGGCATCTGCTCACATTCTGGTATCCGATCTGGGCAACGCGGTTGAAATGAACACCCTGTTGGTAGTGCCAGCGGGTGTGGCACTGTCCCCGGTATAGAGGGTAAAGTTTTCTGCACCGTTCTACCGAGAACAGGAATAGACCTGAGCAAGCCTTGTGTGTACGGATGCAATGGATTATAGAAGATGTCATCAACGCTCCCTCTTTCAACGACACGTCCTGCGTACATGACGACCACTTCATCAGCGAGGTCAGCGATCACGCCGAGGTCGTGTGTGATAAGCATAATCGCCATCCCCATTTCCGCTTGGAGTTCTTGCATGAGTCCGAGTACCTGTGCTTGGATGGTTACATCAAGCGCGGTCGTCGGTTCATCTGCAATGAGCAGTGCCGGTGAACAGCAGAGTGCCATTGCGATCATGACGCGTTGACGCATGCCACCTGAGAGTTGGTGTGGGTATTCATCGACGCGTTGTGTTGGGGCGGGGATACCGACGCGGACGAGCATCTCAATTGCACGTTCGCGGGCAGTTTTTTTATCAACCTGTTCATGTAGGGCAACGGCTTCGGCAATCTGGTCTCCAACGGTATAAACCGGATTCAGTGAGGTCATCGGTTCCTGGAAAATGATGGCTATTTCGTTGCCTCGGATCTGGCGTATCAACTCGCTTTTCGGCGGTACCTGTGCAATATCCAACGGTTCGTCACGACCATTGCGATAAAATAGGATTTCACCTGCTTCAATTCTGCCCGGCGATGGCACGAGTTGGAGCAGCGAAAGTCCGGTAATACTTTTCCCACAACCGCTTTCACCGACAACGCCTACGGTCTGCCCGCGTGCAATAGAGAAACTGACATCATTTACGGCGTTTACGATGCCATCGTCTGTTGGAAAGACTGTCTTTAATCCAGAGATTTCCAGAAGTGGTTCTTGGTAAGATGTTTCTTGTGTTGAAGCCATTCTCTTGTGTTACTTTCGAGCATGCCAGATTTTGCGCTATTATACATGAAACATGGTTATATATCAATCTTTTTTCAGAGGAGACGAATTTGGGCAAGTCCTGTACTTATAAAAAAAACAGGCGAGGCACAAGGACCTCGCCCAACAAATTTGTATTTAGGAAATACGCCGTCGTAACAGTTGAAATTAACACGACACCAGCAGGGTTTCAAACCGCGCCAGCAAAGGCCAGGGAAGTTTAGGAGAACCTATCTATCTTCGTATTCCTACAATTCTGTTTTAATGTTATCCCAAAACACGGTTAACTTTTCGCTCACCTTGTTTTGTAAATAATTAGCAACGCTCGTTTCACCCGTGTGTCCGTTAGCATCTGGAGTCTCCGCGTGCCATACCTTCGATGAATTTCGCGTTGGATTAAAGAAGTGATTATGTTCACCTTTGACAGCCACTATTGACTGCTGCGATGTCTGTCTATCTTCCGTGTGCGTTTCGGTATCTTTAAGCACCGCCCACGGCGCTGTGGAGATTCTGATGTTATTGAGCATTGTCTGTTTCATCGCTATCAAGCCAGAATCTGGTTCGGGTGGGTTTGTAAAAAACGCAAGTTTCGCGGCAAAGCCGGAGACGATGAGCAAGAAGATTAATGCGGTAGCGTTAACAACCCTCGGCGAGAAATCCAGTGCCAACCGATCGAGACACCATGCCAATGGATTCGCAAAAAATGATAGGTGCTTCCGTTGATGGAGTTCGCGTACGCGCGCCTGAATGTTACCCGCCAATTCCGGTGGTGGGACAGGTTCATCTGTGCTCTCCAGTACACTGGCGGTGTGCCACAACGCTTCGTATGCCATCTGACATTCTGGGCAGCCCCGAAGATGTTCCAATACTGCGCGCCGCGACGTTCCTGCAGAAACTCGGTCCGTCGTTTCTGGACTTTCTTCTACGACGAAGTGAGGCAAATTGTTAAGAGTGTGTTCGCAATTCATTGTGAGACCCCTCCTTGGAGATAATATTTGCTCAGCTTCCGCTTGAGGTTTTTCAGTGCTTGGTTCAACCGAGAGGCGACCGTGCCTTCTGAACATTTCAATATCTCCGCGATTTCCCGATACTTGAGGTGTTGCATGTAATAGAGCGTGACAACCTCGCGTTGCTTTGGCGGTAACTGACCGATCGCATCTTGAACGATCTCATTCTGCTCGGTTTGAATCGCTACGCGTTCAGGCGAATCGTTCTCAGAAGCGGGCCCATGGATTTCCGCCTCTCTGGTGTAAGCGGTCAGTTTCCGCTCGTTTGATTGCGATTTGCGGATATACTGCTGGCATGTGTTGATACCGATGCGATATAGCCAAGTGCCGAACTGGGACTGAAATTGGAACGTTTTAACGGACTTGTATGCTTCTAAAAATGTTTCTTGGGTCGCATCGGCGGCATCATCGGGATTACCGAGCATCCGATATGCGAGCCCATAAATCTTTGAATGATGCCGATTCACGAGCTCGTTGAATGCCTCGGCATCACCCTCTACCGTTTGGTGTACGTACACATCATCTGGTATCATATAAAACTCTCTTTATTAGGGTGTTGTTTAGTTTGTTGCACCCAAATCAATTCTTCTTCATTTTTTTTTTTTAATAGTTGTCGGTTTTCAGTTATCAGTTTGCCTTGCAGTGAAAGTTAAGAGCGGTTTGGGACCGTGTCAGATTCTTTAGGCGGAGAACGCCACGGATTACAGTGTCCAGCGAAACGTTTCAACGCCCTACTTTTAACAATGATCGCCTCTGGACGTAGCACAGTGGCATACGACGTAAGGAGTGCAATTGTGTCAAGCAGCGAGTTGTAGCCGGATATTCCAGACATATCAATGTAAATTTTGTTGAAGGGTTCGCCAAGTTCTAATGCTGCTCTGACATCGAAGCCGTCAAGCACCTCAAAATGGAGTTCGGGGTGCTTTTCCCTGGCGCGTTCAATACATTTAAGACTGATGTCCGTGCCGATAACTTTCTTACAATGCGGTGCGATCAAGGTTGTCGTTGTTCCCCACTCACAACCGATTTCTAACACAACATCGTCAGCGTTTATCCAGACAGGAATTGTCTCGCGATATTCTTTAACGCCGCGAGTCGCTATGAAATCGGTGTATCCTTCAAATAATTGGTTTTGGGTCGCCATAAAACCTTTCACACTGCTTCTTAAAGTCCCCCTGATAAGGGGGATTTAGGGGGTTAAAATATGGAAAATACCGTTTTTTGTGTCCAAATATCCGATATTTGCTCAGCGTGAAATCTAACCGCCAGAGGTCTATACGGTTTCACACGCCTCACAAACCAAGGCGAAACGTTTGGTACCGCCCGTTTCAAACTCTGTTTCATAATCATAACTGACAGGCACATTTGATGCCCCACACCAATCACAGCGTCCGGAGAAGGTGTGTGTTTTTTGTGCCAATAGCATTTCTTTCTGATCTTCTACCTTCCGCGTTGCGGCGATGAGGTCAAGTGCGCGTTGACGTAACTTGGCATCGGTTTCCTCTTTAGCGATTTTTTCGAGGAGCGGTTGGAGCCTCGGATCGTTCGGGTTTCCACCGTCATCGAGTGTGTGCCACGCGGCTTTGCGGACCCGCACATCTGGATCGACCATGCCTTTGTAGAGTGCCACCCAAACTTTGTCAATGCTTTTCCGAACATGACAGGGACAGAGATTGTCCATCGCCTCAACGCGATCCTCTGCGTTGGAAGAGTAGGCAAGTTCAAGATAGTATTCAACTTCGTTGCCACGCAATCGATCTTCACCCCGACGGTGTGCATTCTTCTGATACTTGTTCATGCCTTTTAATTTTTTTTGTTTCGGAATTCCATGTTTTGGCATCTGCTTCCTCCGTTATTAGAATTGTAACATAGATTCTTTGGCTTTTTCCAGTTAATCAACAAATGTAAAATACACAGATCTACTTCCGCAAGCCTTTATAATCACACAATATTCATACCATATGTTATCGCCTATAGGCTTAACATCTGCAACAAACGCATCGAAATCCATACCTTCAACGAATGTCTGAGCAGCGATCATAGCTTCAAAAATGTCTTTTAGATAGAGTCGGTAGTTTCTCATAGATATATTGCTTCGCTGAATACGGAAGCGCGAATCTCCTCACGGAGTGAGCGTCGCGTTACAACATCCACCTTACACCCGAGTCTGTCCTCCAAAAAGTGTTGGAGACCGACAAGATCCAACAACGTAGCACCAGCATCTACATCAACCAAAAGGTCCAAATCGCTACCCGCGTGGAAGTCACCTCGGGCGTAGGAACCGAAGATGGCTTTAATCTCGGCTTTGTATTGTCTACGAATTTCTGCCTTCTCTTCTGCTATTATCTTTTTAACCTTTTCAACCATGAGAAAACTCCAGTTTCATAGGCTAATCACGTTGTCGAAAACAGAGGTATGAAGTTTTTCTTCTCTCTGCATGAATGTCGTGATACTACATCAACCTTGCATTCCAATCGATCCTCTAAAAATCGTTGAAGATTGACATGGTCCATCAGATCGGCACCGTCATCGAAATCGACCAAGAGATCCAGATCGCTGTCTGCGTGGAAATCGCTCCGCACATAGGAACCGAAGATCCCCTTAATCTCGGCTTTGTATGTCTGGCGAATTACATCCTGCTTTTCTACGATTGTTTTTCTTAAGTTTGCAATCATGACCAAGCTCCTTTAAGTTGAGGGTTCACTGAGAATTTGTTCGGTGAACGGCTACTTTGTCCCACGGACAAGTGCTTCGATTTCATCAATCTCTTTCGGGACACCATCTGTTAGGACTTCGCAACCGGATTCTGTGATGAGGATATCGTCCTCTATACGAATGCCGATGCCTAAATAGGCAGGCGGCACATCCTTTGTATCATCGGCGACATAGAGGCCCGGTTCAATTGTCATCACCATCCCGGGTTGGAAAGTCTTGAAATCACCGTTCGCTTCGCGGACACAATTGACATCGTGGACATCTAAGCCGAGCATGTGTCCGATCCGGTACATGTAAAACTGCCTGTATTTCTCTTTTTTTATCAGTTTTTGCGCCTTCCCCTTGAGAAGCCCAAGACTGAGCATGCTTTCCGTTAACAATTCAATCGATTTTTCGTGCGGTTCGTCAATGGAAACCCCCGGACGGATACCGTCAATAATAGCGTGGTGTGCTTCAAGGACAAGCTGATAGATTTCCCTTTGTGCCTCAGTGAAGGTGCCGTTTGCCGGAAAAGTCCGGGTTACGTCGCCTGCATACCGACCGTACTCCGCGCCTGCGTCAAGGAGAACGAGATTTCCGTCCTCAATTTCGCAGTCATTTGTGGTGTAGTGAAGCGTTGTGGCGTTGCCCCCGCTTGCCACGATTGTTGGGAATGCTGCGCCCCCAGCACCGTTCATACGGAACGTCGATTCAACGAGAGATTCCAACTGGTATTCATAGAGTCCAGGTCGAACCGCCTTCATCGCTGCGACATGACCGGCGACGGTAATCTCCGTTGCTTGTCGGATACGCTGCAGTTCCGTCTCATTTTTGATGAGTCGCAGCTCGCTAAGAATAGGACTCGGGTCAACAAGTGTATCAAACCCTTTCCCAGACCGAATGCGTGACCTGACAGACTGCGTGAAGAGACTCAGAATTTCTGTGTCAACATGCTCATTAGAGCCGAGGGTATAGTAAAGCCTTTTCGCGCCCTGTAGGTATTTCCCGATTTTTTCACTGAACTTTTCTATCGGATAAACTTTATCTGCGCCATAGCGTTTACGTGCGTCCTTAACGCCAACGCGCTTACCGTTCCAAATTTCTGCCTGCCTGTCTTTTGGACGCACAAACAGGATATATTGGTACTTTGAATGCTCCGGCGCGATGACACAAATTGACTCCGGTTCTTCAAACCCCGTAAGGTAATAAAAATTCGGATCCGGACGATAAAGATATTCGGTGTCGTGGTTCCACTGCGCGGGCGTTGCGCTGGCGAAGATAGCAACACCGCCGCGTCCCATTTTTTCAATAAAGGCGTTGCGATTCTGTGTGTGCAAGCCGTGTCCTCCTTGTGAATATTAGAGATATCCAATAGGCGTGCCGATTTTGCCAATCGTGCCGCCACTCGCAACCATCGGATAGATAGGTTTCGCCCAGAAAACACCGTCAACGGGTGAAGATATGGATTCTCGGACATTGCCAAACACATCGCAAATATCAGCAACCGGCTGAGACGCTGTAAGATGCTCGGACAATTCCGCTCTATAGTAAATAAAACCGCCTTCATTACTGACGAGCGGTGCGAATTTTTTGACAACGATTTGCTGCTCAGGAATCTCTGGGGTTCCGGGGATAAATTGATAGTATTGTAGCACATTGCGCACGCCGCGCACGCCTTTTTCGATGCTTGCCGTATCCCATCCGTGCGTTCCACCCAATTCAGGATCGATCGTTGGGATACCGACCTCCGGTGCAGCTTGCGCGAGTTGTCCCTTCGGACCCTTTTGATCGAGAATGTGTCCGATACCGAAGACGCGGGCGAGTTCGAGACACGCCTTGTGGAGTGTATGTTTTTGATCAACGCGGACACGCACTTCATCAATCATCGGCTGTACACCGCCTTGGTGCAAATCGAGGCAGTAGTCTGCTTGTTGTACAGCCTGATGGAAAAGATGATAGGCGATCCGTTCACTTGACGTGCCATCGCGTCTGCCCGGGAAACAGCGGTTCATTTTGCGGTTATCTACAGGGCTGAATGCCTGTTTGGCGTGAAACGCGTGGAAGTTAACAATCGGCACAGCGATAATCTTACCGTGCAACTGCTCTGGCGTGACTGTTCGGAGAATTTTATGAATAACGGCGATACCGTTGAGTTCATCTCCGTCGCTAATCGCTTGGATATAAAGTGTTTTGCCGGGGTGCCTCCCGTTAATGAGTACAACAGGCAGTCGGACAGCAGTTCCGTCAGGCATCGTGCCGACTTTGAGGTAACCTTCCATCCGAGTTGCGGGTTCAGCGACCAAGTGTCCAACCACCAAGCTGCTATAGCGAATATTATTCCTCATAACGGGTATTATAGCACAATTCGCGAAATAAGTCAAACTATGGGATTGGTTTTCAGTTATCAGTTGAGTCGTGGTGTGATATGCCACAAACCGAAAGTTTGTGCTACATAAGAGAGATCAATAGGTAGAAATGGTATAATGCCAAAAACTTTACATAACCGTTTAGCGTTTAAAATTTGATTTCAGGGCGATCTTCTGATAAACTTATAAGTATCATGAATACTGAAAACCAAAAAAAAATAGCTGCAGAAAAAGCGACAGAAGATGTCCGGTCCGGTATGGTCGTAGGATTGGGAACAGGTTCCACCGTCTATTACGCGCTCTTGAAACTCGGCGCGATGGTGGGTGAGGGACTCGATATCATCGGTATTCCGACCTCTGAGGGAACCAAGAAAATTGCATTGGAACAAAAGATACCACTCACAACGCTCGCTACACATCCTACTATTGACTTAACGATTGATGGTGCTGATGAAGTGGACGCACATCTTAATCTGATTAAAGGTGGGGGTGCCGCGCTCGTTAGAGAAAAAATCATCGCTCATGCATCTAAAGAGATATTGATTGTCGTCGATGAAAGCAAGGTGTCACATGTCCTCGGTACGACATTCCCACTCCCTGTGGAAATCGTGCGGTTTGGATGGGAAGCCACACAGACCGCAGTCAATCGGATTTGTGGAAAATCAACACTCCGGCAGGATACCTCACAAGACGGAGAGGTATCCGCACTCATCACCGACAACGGCAACTATATCCTTGACTGCCACTTTGACGGCATCCCTGCACCACAAGCGGTAGAGAGGCAGTTAAATAATATCCCGGGTGTGGTAGAGAACGGGATTTTTGTCAATAGCGCTGACAAAATTATCATCGGCACGCCTTCCGGTATCCGGTATATGGAGTAGCATCAATGTTTCGACACACGATTTCCCTTTTCTTGATTGTTTTTGTATCCATCACGGTTTCTAAGTCTGTCAGCAGTGAAGTGTTTACAGGGAGCGGATTGGTAGATATTCCAACAGGTAAGGTATTGCAACACGGAATATTTGAAGCAGGCACTTATCTCGGTTTTCAACAACGGATGATGGACGGTTCTACGGTCAACCTGGGTGATGCCGTTGCGGTTCGTCTCAACTTTGGACTGTTTGATCGCGTTGAAGTCGGGTTGACACACCTGTGGAACGATTATGGTGAGCAACCCTCTGCTGATCGGACTGCGAACTTAAAGTTCCAACTCTTAAAAGAGCCAGAGACTGGCGCAATCCCGAGTATAGCGATAGGTATAGAGAAACTTGGTAGGGATATCGTCTTGTGGGATTCAGAAGCGGAAGGGGATGAAAGTTCCTCAGCGTTTCTTGCTATCAGTAAAACTTTTAATCTGCCGCGGATTCACCAATTTTCTGGACACATCGGTATCGGCACGCAGCGTTTCGCGCCTGAGGAAAGTCCTATCGGTTTTTTTGTTGGACTGAGCAAGGAATTTCGACCGGCTTTCGCCAGGGGAAACATGACGACAAGTTTGGAATTTGATGGTGCTGGTGTGAACCTCGGGGTGCGATACGCTGCAGTAAGTGGACTTCAGGTTGCACTCGGTGCTGAAACCTTGAACAACGCAGACGAGTTGCGTTACCTCGCTTCTGTTTCGTGGACAAACGCGCAGATACTCGAACAGATTGATGAAACGCGACGACTCATCAAACTTGCGACAGAACTTGCGGTACAAGCAAAACGCGGGAGTGCAGAAAAAAAACAGACAGAGAACGCTACTGAGATGCCTTTACCTCAATAGATTGCATCACGTTTTGGAGCGATGTTAGGAGTTCGGACAAAAAATCTTGCGGCGGCACGAGTATAATTTCGATCCTCCGATTTTTGGCTTTCGCTTCCGGCGTTTCGGCAGTATCTATGGGTTGGTAGAAGGCGTAGCCAGTGGCTGCCAGACGTTCCGCACTCACATTCGCATGCTCCTGCAAGTATTTTACCGCCGCGATTGCGCGTTCGGTGGAGAGGTTCCAGTTCCGCAGTGCGTCGCCGCCGATAGGTGTGTTATCCGTGTGTCCCTCAACCCGAATGGCGTAAGCTGAATAGTCTGCGTTGAGTAAAACCTCTTCCGAGATTGCATCCAAAAGTTCTTTCCCTTCTGTGCTCAGAATCGCGCTGCCTGTTTCAAACAAGATTTTCCCCTTAACATCAAGTTTCAACCGTCCTGCGTCATCTAACACAGCACCGACTGTATCCTTAAACCGATCTTGGATAGCCGCAATTGAACGTTGCGATTGCTCGCGGATCCGTTGTAATTCGGATTCAATTTCAGTGAGTTTTGCGCGGAGACTCTCTTTTTCACTTTCAAGCGCGCTTTTGTCCTGCTGGAGCGCGTTCCGTTCAGCGGCGATTTTTCGAGCGGCTTCGCTTGCATTTTGCAATATCTCTTGCGTCTGACTGAGTTCCGAACGCGTCTTCTCCAGCGTGCTTTGGGTTTCGGTTAACTTTTTCTCCAGATCGGTCTTGGCAGTCTCAGTTTTTTGCAATGTGGTTTGGGTTGTTGCTAATTCTGCCAGCGTCTGTTCGAGTACCGTTGAGGTTGAATGGAGCAACACCGCCAAAATAATGGCGGCAATAGCAGCAATACCAATAGATATAACTGCGAGAATTCCTTTTTTAGACATTTAATTCTCCTTGTAGACTAAGGATGGCTTCAAAGTTATCATTTTTTGAGATTTTGTTCTTTTTCTCTATGCCGCAAGTCGTACAGCGGTGTGTCAGGATATAATTGCCGTGCTTTACGGTAAACGCTATTGGTTCCATCATGCCTTGACAGAACGCGGATCGGTCGCCGGGGTTGACATCAACGTGTCGGCTCCAGAGACATTCTGAACAGTGATTGGTGTAGCCATCTCCCTTGACAGCAGCACCACACTGTGAACAGGTGAAGTCTTCAATGTGGCGTTGGAATTTTTTGTTCACTGGTCAGTACTCATATTTTTTCCTTGACTGATTCGGTCTAATGTTCGTTTTAGACTTGGCGACACAGCCGCAGCACGTTCTAAGTTCCAATGGTCTTTGACAAATTGGTTTAACCGAGGATTATACTCATTGCCTACTTTTGCGGTTTTATTGTTTCGTGCTGGTACAAGTGCTCTTCGCAATCCTGCACTTTTACTTTTTCGTGCCAGTGATACAAGAAATTCCTTCGGAGCGGTTATCTCATCAGTGTTCCGTGGGATATGATCAATGGGTACTTTTAAAAATTCTGAGATAGCCTGTCGATCTGCCATAATCCAAGATTCAACCTCCATGATCGCAACGCGAAGGAAAAACCAATGATTTAAGTGACCTTTCACCCAAGATTGAATAAGGGTGGGTGGACAAATGTTGGGAGAATCCAAATCTGTTAACATAAAAACACCACATTCTTCATGTGCCGCTTGGTTGTAACTCTGTGCCTTTTGCCGTAGATAAGAATTTCCTTCATATATCACTTTTTTGACAATTTCAATACCAAAATGCTCAAGTATTTTAGTCGAAACTGCATCGGTGAGTCTATCTTCAACAGCAAGAATTACATTGTTTAATCCCATTTTAATAAACTCAACTGTTCTGCCTGTTCAGGACCGGTTTTTGAAAGTACAACTTCACCGACTGTTAACCCTGCTTCAAGTAACCTCCGCACGGGCTTAATATCCCATGCCGGTATGACTGCTGTTTCCGTTTCCGTAGGTGCTAACATAAGAACTTCTGTACCATCAATACCAGGTTCTGTTAGAAGAGCATCGCTATGAGTGCTAACAAAAACTTGCCGGTGCCGGTTTCTTCGCATCTTGGAAATCAAAGGTGCAAGTTGGGAGACAATTCCAAGGTTCAATGAGAGTTCAGGTTCCTCCAATAAAAGAACCGAGTCACTTTCAAGCAAAGACCACAGGAGTCCGATCAGTCGAAGTGTCCCATCAGAAAATTGATCCTCTTGTTGCCACACTCCTTGCGCACGCCAGTGCGAATAGAGCGCCCTTAAATGAGGGCGTCCTGTATTTTCGTCGCGCAGGAATTCCAATTGCTCAAATTGCGGTACAGCTATTTTGAGTGCCGATTCAATTTTTCTAAGACGGGAACGGCGAGTCCTATTGTTGGCACCGGCAACCCTTTCGAGAAATCCTTGACCAAATGGATCCTCTTCAACAATTCTGCCTTGGATTGAGTCGGCAAAACGCAGGAGTTGAGGCACCAGATGAAGGTAAGTAACATTTTGGAGGAACTGGACAACCTCTCGAAACTTGGCATTCATATTGATCTGCTCAAGAAAGGTCTGAGTAAGACGATCCATATCCTCCTTATCGTCTTTATCTGGTCTATCAAGAAGTACTTTATTCTCTTTCCGTACCTTTTCTTCTGTAATATAAGTTCGACGATACCCCCGGGTTTCTTGACGAAATGCTAGCACATACTCCCATGTTGTGGGGGCATTAGGCGCATCAGCAATGTGAATCTCAATTCTAACTTCTGGATCGCTCCTTGCTGCTAGGCACCGGATTTTGGAAACACCCCCGCGATCCTTAACCGCTTTCTGAAATCCTCCACCATCCACTTTGACAATATCTCGGAGAAAGCGAAAGATGTCTAATAAGTTAGACTTACCTGACGCATTTGGACCGACAATAAACTGACGTTCCCTGAGCGGAACGTTAATCTGTTGAAAATTCCGCCAATTTTTTACTATGAGTCGATTGATAATCATAATGAGCAGTTCCCTTTAAGAAATTTCTATTTCCGCGAGTGGATATGGAAATAATAACATATCCAAGGCAGGAAATCAAACCAAAACGGACAGTCCATCCGGTCTTTGGAGGTAGGATAACAAGGAAATCGCACCTAATGAAACTTTAAACGTCTATGAAGGGTGTGACATCCCACAACAGAATTGTGCCATCAAAACTTCCACTCGCCAGAAACGTGCTGTCCGGAGAGAAGTCGAGTGATTGCACGTCCGTTGTATGCCCCCAGAAGGTATGGATATTCTTGCCTGTGGCAACCTCCCATAAACGGATTGCCATCTTTGCCATTCCCCTTTGCCACCATGTGCCGGATGCGAGATATTTTCCACAAGGCGAAAAAGCGAGGGCATACGGATCCGCTGTCTGTGGCTGTGGTATTGCAAAAAACGGTGTCAGCGTTTCAGCACACCACAAGCGGAGTTCGCCGGACATCCCTGTAGCAATGACACTGCCACACGGCGAAAATGCCAATGCCATAGTTTTGCTCGGTTTGTCCAAGGCCAGCGTGGCTATTTCTTCGCCTGTTTCAACATTCCAGAGCCGAGTGGTTTTATCGCTTGATCCACTCACAAGTCGTTTGCCATCCGGCGAAAACGCCAACGACCAGATGTGCTCTGTATGTCCCTTAAGTGATTTCGGTTTTTGATTGTGCTCAAGGTCCCATAGATAAAGCGTGCCACCTTTACCACCACAGGCAACTTGATAGCCTGAGAACGCCAAAACATGTCGTCTTAACTCTACGGGAGACGTGAACTCAGCGATTAAAACCTCTTCTGTTTCACTAATGCGCCACACTTTAAAGGTGTCGCGATTTCTGCTGACAGCTAATATGTCTCCACAAGGTAAAAAATCCAAAACATCGAAAACAACAAAAAGTTTATCATGGATGAATATATCACGCGCCTGCTTACGTCCAACATCCCATAGCACCAGACCTTTTAGAGCCCTCCCGCTGGCAAGTGTCTCTCCATTAGGAGAAAATACTGCTGGATATAGATAACACAGAGGCGCATGAAGCGTTGGGAAGGTGTGTTTTTCGTCAATCGTTTTTGGTTCATCAGACTGGAAATGAGCAATAGGGAGCTCCGGGCATTCTGCAAACCATTGCTCACCAATACTTTCAGGTTGCCGTTCATAAGTCCATAGTTTTCGCCGCTGTTGGACGTTCCATACCTCAATAGTTTCACGCGTAAACACCGTTGCAAGTAGCGTCCCGTCTGGTAAGTAGATGGGCTCTACCCGCGACATTTCATAATCCGTATAAGTTTCCGTCAGTAAACCCTCTGTGAGATCCCATACGTGTAGTTTACTGTTTTCATCACTTGCGGCAAGGAACTGACCGCAGGGTGAAAATGTGATAGCCTTCAGTGTATTGCTATGCTCCGTGAAGTGAGCGATGCGCTCGCCTGTCGCTATATCCCACACTGAGATGTCGCTGGCACCGCGTGGGGGAGTCGTATGAGGGATTGTATAAGGATTCTCACACGCCAGCAGGCGGCTGTCCGGGGAAAAGGCAAATTTTATGCCTGTAAATTTGGTGATTCGTACACCCGTCCTCGGATCCCAGATGTAAGTTTGCCTTCCTACTGTAGCAGCGACATACCGACCATCCGGCGAAAATCCGAGTTGGGGAATATAGTTTGATTGTCCATCACGCGATTCTCGTTCCAGCTGCGCGATGCAGACACCGTTTTGAACATCCAATACCTCAATAATACCCACCTGCTTCACAGTGTTAATACTCGCGGTGGCAATCCATTTACTGTCAGGAGAAAAGGCAAGGTGTTTATAGAGATTATACTCCTCTGACGGCTTCATCTGAGCGACACACTCACCGCTTTGAATATCCAGCATCTTAATAACGCCATCCCAATTCGCGGTAGCAATCCACTTACCATCCGGCGAAAAATCGACAGCCGAGATCATCCCTCGTTCTGTTTCCCACAACGCGATGAGAGACATGGATGATACATCATACCACCAGAGCCCCACGCACGTTCCAACAACAAAGGACGCGCCATCGGGAGAAAGTGCTATATCGCTATTGTTTTGATAAGATTGAAATCCTTTCCCCAATCGGGTGATTGCACCTTCCGGCAACGCCCACGTTGTTCCTTCGGGGTCACCCTGAACAACGTTAAGTGGTGCTGGTCTTCGGTTTTGCATAGTATCCACTCCATAACAGGTTTGATCTTCAGTATCCCACGTTTTAAGAACCGATGAAGGGCTTAACATCCCACAACAGGATTGTGCCGTCAAAACTTCCGCTCGCCAGTAGTATGCCATCTGGAGAGAAGTCGAGTGACTGTACGTCTGTCGTATGCCCCCAGAAGGTATGGACATTTTCACCTGTGGCAACCTCCCACAACCGGATTGCTGTCTTCACCATTCCGCTCTGCCACCAATCTCCAGATGCAAGATATTTGCCACACGGTGAGAACGCAAGTGCATACGGTTTCCAATTGTTATCAGGTTGTAGAATTGTACGTAGTGTTGTCAGTTGCTCAGCGCACCACAAGCGAATCTCGTTGCTCATTCCGCCAGCAATTATTTTACCACACGGTGAGAAAACTATCGCTATAGGTGTACGTGGCTCATCTATGGGCAACATCGCGATTTGTTCACCTAATTCAACATCCCAGACTCGAGCGGTCTCGTCCGCGGCTCCGCTCACCAGTCGTTTTCCATCTGGCGAAAACGCCAACGAATAAATATAATCCGTATGCCCTATAAGTGCCTCCAACTTCGCCTTACGTTTGAAATTCCATAGATAGATCGTGTTTTCTCTACTTCCAATCGCAATCTGATGCCCCGTCGGCGTAAATACCAAGCGTCCAAATTGCGTCTGTTGTGTAAATTCAACAATCGGTTCATCAGATTTTTCAACATCCCACACCCTGATAGTCTGTTCATTGTTGGGTCGGTTTATCTTAAAGGCAACAGCCGAGATGTTACCATCCGGACGAAAAGTGAGGGACCGGAAGTGCGTCTTTTTCAGTAAAGTTTCACGCGACTGCTTACGCGCAACATCCCATAACACGATACCGCCGCCAAAACGTTTACACGCGAGCGTGCGTCCATCTGGCGAAAATTGAACGGGTCCCAACTGGCAAGCAAACTCACCAGGTGTTGAGAATGTGTTTGTGTTCTCGAACTCAGCTTTTTTAGACAGCGTAGTGCCTACATGTGTGTCGGATAGAGCCAATTGCGGGAATTTTTTAAGCCACTTAGCGTGAATGCTCTCTGGATGCAGTTCCAGAGTGTGTAACTTTTCGCGGCGTTCTACGTCCCAGACTTCAATGGTATCTTGTTGATCCACAGTCGCAAGTAATTCGCCCTTTAGTGAGTAGAATGGATTTTTCCTGAATGTCCCAGATTCATTAAAGATCATCTTTGGTACATTCTTTCCAAACTCCCACACGTGCAGTGTTTTATCACCGTGAGTCGTACATGCCAACAGACGACTGTCTGGTGAGAAAGCAAAATTTCTACCCTCAAATTTCATAATTGGTGTGCCGGTTTCTGATGGCCATACGTAGGTTTGGTAACCTGCTGTAGCGGCAAGGAATTTTCTATCTGGTGAAAAACCGAGTCGGGAAATACCACTTTTGGTTTCATGTCCGCCCCAATCCATCTGCGCGATGCACACACCGTTTCGGACATCCAATACCTCAACAGTGCGCTTAGAACTTGCAGCACTTGCAGCAGTGGCGATCCAACAACTGTCTGGAGAAAAGGTAATGTATCTACTTCTCATCTGTTTTATTTCCGTGATACATTCACCATTCTGAACATCTCGCACCTTAATAATGCTATCCCAATTTCCAATGGCAATCCACTTACCATCTGGAGAGAAATTGAGAGCAGAAATAAGTCCGCGTTCCGTTTCCCACAATGCAATAGGCAATTTTGACGACATTTCGTACCACCAGAGTCCTATACGAGTACCAACGGCGAAATATGTGTAATCGGGAGAAAGTGCCACCTCACTATCGCGTTGTTCACGTAACCCTTTTCCCAATCGGGCAATTGCGCCCTCCGGTAGTGCCCATGTTGTTCCTTCGGGCTCCCCTAATACTACATTGAACGCAGCAGGTCTTCGGTTTTGCATTGGTTTCGTTCCCTCAATGAGTCAGCGTTCTGTGTTTTAAGAACTGATAAAGGATTTTACATTCCACAATAGGATAGTGCCATCAAAACTTCCGCTCGCCAGAAGCGTGCCGTCCGGAGAGAAGTCGAGTGATTGCACGTCCGTTGTATGCCCCCAGAAGGTATGAATATTCTCACCCGTGGCAACGTCCCATAAACGGATTGCCATCTTCTCCATCCCCTGCTGCCACCATGTGCCGGATGCGAGATATTTTCCACAGGGCGAGAAGGCGAGTGCGTACGGTTTTGGACTGTTCTGAGGTTGTGGTATAGTATCCAGCGGTATGGGTGCTTCAATGTTCCATAAACGTATTTCTCCGTAATGTCCAGTCGCAATAATATTACCATCTGGAGAAACTGTTATTGAATAGGTACGTGAATCTGTCTTCTTGGACCAATCAATAGAAGTAAAACGAGGATCTGTCTTCAATGTTTCCCATGCCTGCTTCTGTTCTGTTTTCTGTTCAGAAGTTAATGTTGCAAAAGCATTTTTCCGTGCAGCGTCTGAATATTTAACCCGATTGATTTTTGCTTGTAACTTTGCAACGAAATTTTGTTTATATTTCTCTGGTATTTCCCATAATGCGGATCCACCACCATAACTGTCACTCACAATTGTTTGTCCATCTTTTGAAAATCGCATTGAATCCAGATCCGAATCTGTTCGGGGTCGAAATGTAGGCTCACGAAGTGTTACCCATGCGCTTGTCTTGTCAGAATTTCCTGATTTGTTATGAAGTACCCATGCGGTTGCTAGCTCTGGGCATTTTGCGAACCATACTGCCCCGACACTCCCAGGTAATCTTTCGATCGTATTTAGCCGCTCACGGCGTTCTACATTCCATACTTCAACAGTATTCGTGCTATCGAGAAATACAACAGCAAATAGGTCCCCTTCCAGCGAATATGAGGGTACTAAGCGGGTCATGCTGAATTCAAGATCGTACCATTTAGCGTCCCAATAGTCCATGTTCCAACGTTTAGCATCAATACTACTATGTGTCCAATCCTCCTTGCGTGCGCTTTTTTCGATGTCCCAAACTCGTAAATTGCCGCTTCTGTCCGCTGATACAATGAATTGACCGCACGGTGAAAAGGTGACAATATCTATCCAATGCTCATGTGCTTTGAAATACGCAACACGTTTGCTTGTTACTATATCCCAAATTGAAATGAAAAGTTGATGTAAGTCATCGTCGTCCTTAGCAGTGTCGTCTGGACACGCGCGTGCAATTAATCGGCTATCTGGCGAAAACGCAAATTTTTTACCCGGAAACTTCGCAATTAACGCACCTGTCCAAGGATCCCAAACAGCAGTTTGCGAACCGTCTCGCGAAAGTGTATATGATCCGTTGTCAGCGTTAATGGGGGTTTCTGTTATAGCAAGGTATTGTCCATTGGGAGAGAATTCGATGGCTGCATAGATATTGAACTTTGCGTTTATGGGTTCTAACTGCATCTGCGTGATGCATTCACCACGTTGAACATCTAACACCTCAACGCCTTGTTTCCATGGTGCCGAGGCAATCAATTGACCATCGGGCGAAAAGGCAAGAAACTCAACAAAAGAATACAATTTGTATCTTTCCATCTGTGTGATGATTTCTCCGCTCTGAACATCCATCACTTTAACGATGCCATCCCAATTCGCAATAGCAATCAACTTACCATCGGGCGAAATATCCACAGAGGAAATTAACCCTCTTTCCGTTTCCCACAAGGCGATAGCGGTCATTGTTGAAACATCATAGAACCACAATCCCATTCCAGTTCCAGCGGCAAAATATGTACCATCTGGTGAGAGTGCTACACTATCGAGATCTGGACCAATTCTATGTATTCCTTTCCCCAATCGGGCGATTGCGTCTTTGGGTAATGCCCATGTGGCTCCTGTGGTGTCGCCTGGTACGACATTGAACGGTGCTGGCTTTGGATTTTGCATCATATCTTCGAGATTACAATTCAGCGCGGGTCATGAAGGTTGCGTAGATAGCGGAGGTTCTGACGAGATCGGGAATATGCACACGCTCGTTGATGGCATGGCCGCCCTCACCGCGCGGTCCATATCCGACTCCGGGCAAGCCTGAATTGACGAAATAGTGCAAGTCCGTAAACCCTGTAGTGCCTTTAAATTTTGGTTGATTGAAGCGGACAATACGCACTGCATCGGCGAACGCTTGTGCTATTGGCGAAGCAGTATCCGTCAAGCAGGGTTCGATGCGCAAGATAGCGCGTGCCTCTGCCTCCAGGTCAGGATAGTATTGGCATGCCCCAGAAATCGCCTCCCGCAATTCGAGTTCAGCAAACTCAAGTTCCTCATTCGGTGTAATCCGTCGGTCAATCGAGAACGTGAGGCTTGCCGGGACAGTGTTGACTTTGTCGCCATCGGTACCACGAAACGTCCCACCGATGTTCAACGTCGGATAACGATCGCTACCATCAGGGAGTTTAAATGCACGCTCCGGCGATCTTAAATTCCGTTTAACCCGTTGGAGTGCGGTTACAAGTTCTGCAGTCTTCTCAAAGGCGTTTATGCCCTTATCTGGCTGTGCCGCGTGCGCGGCTTTGCCTTTGACCTCAATTTCCAACCAGAGTACGCCGTTGTGTCCGTTACCGATGTTCATCTCCGCACCGCCTTCGCAGTTGACAACATAGTCTGCATTAACCAAACCTTCTTCGACAACATATCCTGCCCCCAACTGCCCGCCGGTCTCTTCATCGCAAGTAAATGAGCATTCAACGTTGAACTTCGGTTCGGTATCGGTCTCTTGAACGGCTTCGATTGCAAATAGGAGTGCAGCGATGGCATCCTTCATATCGTCAGCACCGCGTCCGTAAAGCCACTCGCCATCAATCTCACCACTAAATGGATCACCGAAACGCCAGTCGCCTGCAACGGGGACGACATCGTAGTGTGCGTTGAAATGCACTGTTTTTTCTGCGCCGACATCCCAACGCGCGATGAGGTTTAGTCGTGGATGGCTATCCGCGTTTGCGATAATCTGCTCAGCACGCCGTTTCGGAACCTCGGCAATTTGTGTCCGCATCCCCAATGCCTTGCATTTTGACGCAAGTAGCCCAACAATCTCGGCATAATTTTCGCCGGGCGGATTGACGGTTGGAATCCTGACGAGTTCCTGCAGCAACGCGCAAAGCGCGGCTTGATTGTCCTTGATATAGGCTTGTACGGACATTTTAGGTCTTCTCCTCAGTTGCTGTTACGTAACGACTGCCTGATCCCCAGCAGACAAGTGCCCGACTGTTTCACCCGTTTCCGTGAAGGTGCGAGTCACGGTGACAGAGGCGTACGTCCACAAAATTTTCATAGGTGCATCGCTATCATTCCAGAACCGATGTGGGATGCCAGCGGGGACGAAGGTCGTATCGTAGGCTTTCATGGTAAAGACTTCGCCATCAACCTCGCAAGTGGCTTCGCCTTCAAGAATCGTGACAGATTCATCACAGTTGTGGTAGTGGCGTGCGATCGCTGCACCCGGTTCAAACATCGTCACACCGTTGGTGAGTGAAGTAGAGTCAATCCATTTACCCGCTAACGGGACAGTTTTTACACCGGTCCCTCGGTCAATAGGTTCTTGTTTGCCAAAGTTAATTACGTGTGCTTTCGTGCTCATTTCTGATCCGTCGCCTTTCGTTAAGATTTGACGCAGTATAGCACGAAGATGGAAAAAATTCAAGGGGAACTGCTGATGACTAATTCATCGGGGTCAAGATTATGCAGATGCCGTCAACAGGATTTGGGGAAAACCGCCGTAAATGCCGCAATTGCTTGTTGTATTTCTGCTTCGGTGTGGGTTGCCATAACGGTAAGCCTTAAACGACTCACGTTTGGCGGCACCGCTGGCGGACGAATCGCTGGCGCGAACACACCCTCGGTGAGTAAGGCATCTGCTATACGTGTTGCCCGTTGCGGGCTTCCCAATATGACCGGAAGAATCTGTGTTTCACTCGGCAATAGCATATACCCTAAATGCGTCAACGCCGTTTTGAGACATTTCGCGTGTGAGAATAGACGTTGCCGTAAATCCGGTGAAGAACGCATCACATTGAGTGCAGCATTCGCCGCTGCTAAAGTCGCAGGTGGCAGCCCTGTCGTAAAGATGAAACCGCGTGCCTTGTTGATGAGCAATTCAACCAAGGTGTGCCTTCCTGCAATATACCCGCCGAGTGCGCCGATAGCTTTACTAAGCGTACCCATCTGAATGATGCCTTCGCCATCTAACCCAAAATGTGAGACAGTACCGCTTCCATCTCTCCCTAACACACCAAACCCGTGAGCATCATCTACCAGTAACATAGCGTCGTAGCGTGTAGCGACTTCGTAAATATCCGGTAGTGGCGCGATATCGCCGTCCATACTGAAAACGCCATCTGTCACAATAAGCCTCCGCCGAAACGCCACGGATTCGGAGAGTAAGGTCTTAAGGTGTTCGACATCGCAGTGTCGATAAACCTTGGTTGTGGCGCGACTGAGACGACATCCGTCAATGATGCTGGCGTGGTTGAGGGTGTCGCTTAAGATGAGATCACCTTCACCTGCAAGAACCGGAATGATACTTGTATTGGCAGCATATCCTGAGCTAAAGACGAGTGCGGCTTCGGTGTTCTTCGTTTTGGCGAGGTTAGTTTCCAAAATCGTGTAGCGTTCACTGTTCCCGGAGATGAGACGCGAGCCGCTTGCGCCTGTGCCGAAAACTTGCGTCGCCTCAACAGCAGCGGCGATCACCTGTGGGTGCGTGCTTAACCCCAGATAATTGTTTGAACCGAGCAGCACGACATCGCGTCCATCAAGCTGGATTGTGCCCGTGGGCGCACTCATGACCGTCCGGAGGTGACGGCGTAAGCCTGCTTGTTCCAGTGCCTTGCATTCTGTGTTTAACCAATCGTGGCTATCCATCGTTATAAGTTATAAGTTATAAGTTATAAGTTATAAGTTAAGAGACCGTTAAGGGTACCCCATCGTACTTGATGTTCCCAAACCTTCTTTAAACTTATAACTGTTAACCATTAACTATTAACTACTCCCGTCTTAACCCATGAATTGTCTCAGGAAGATATGACTTTGGCTTAAAGCACGTTGCCGTGTCTCTAATGTCTCTTCATAAGCCCGATCCTCGACCTCAACGCAAACCGCGCCGTTGTACCCCGTATCGCTCAAGACCGAGAAGAAGCTGCCCCAATCGACATCGCCAAGTCCAGGCAGTTTCGGCGTATGATAAGACAAGGGGGTTGCGAGGATACCGACTTCATCAAGTTTTGTCCTGTCTAACCGGACATCCTTCGCATGCACGTGAAAGATTCGATCAGCGAAGGTGACGAGCGGTTTCAGATAGTCCATCTGGAGCCATATAAAGTGGGAGGGGTCGAAATTGAGTCCGAAATTCGGGGCGGGGATCTCCTCAAACATCCGTTCCCAAATGGCGGGGCAATAAGCAAGGTTTTGACCAGCGGGCCATTCGTCCTCAGTGAAAAACATCGGGCAATTCTCAATCCCGATACGGATGCCGTGGTCGGCAGCAAATTGAATGAGCGGTGCCCAGACCTGCTTAAAGCGGTGCCAATTCTCATCTATCGTGCGTGTCTGATCTCTGCCGATAAACGTATTCACGATGTCTAGCGAGAGACGTTCTGCTGCCAGAATCAGTTTTTTGAGGTGTTCGCTGTAGATCGCCGCTTCGGTTTCATCAGGTGTGAGTGGGTTTGGAT
>CAZQIP010000205.1:0-56047 GCA_964593655.1 uncultured bacterium
CTGAATGTGGTTCAGACCACGATAGAGACATCAACGCTGCGAAAAACATTTTGCAGGCTGGGGTACCCGCGTCTTGATACGCGATAAAGCCGATCTGATTCGGAATAATAGCCTGCTGGTGGAGCGATAATAAGACGTTCACACCTCTGGTGAGAACGCAGTTGCTATGAAACCGAAGCCCCACCCTTTAGGGTGTGGGTGGTATCACGCATATATCTGTATATCGCATATAACCCAAAAATTTCCGTCAGCACGCTTGGTGCGACTTCAACGAAGAAGGATCCAAAACAATGGTTGAACTTACACGGAAAGACATCGAATTTTTCAAAACTGAAGGATACTTGGTCAAACGGAACGTCCTTGATCCAGAATTAATGGAGCGGGCGCGCGCAAGACTCTGGGACGGTGCCCCGGAAGGACGCAAACGTGAGGATCCCGAAACTTGGATAGGTCCGTTCACCTCTGAAGAGGAAAACGTTGACAAAAACAATAATCGACGCGGTTTCCGCTGGAACTTCCGCGAGCCGGGCGGTGAGGGCTGGATGGTTCAACTCCTTGCCACCGATCCAAACGTCTGGGGGATGGCGGAGCAGCTTTTAGGTGAGGGAAATCTCGTACAACCAGACCGTGTCCGAGGTATTTACTGCACGCTGCCTTACGGCGATGTCCCGAAAAAATCAATCGGATGTCATGTGGACGCGCACCCGTTTCATCTCGGAGCCGTCGGTTATATTGACGATGTACCACCGGAGGGCGGGGGGTTTACTGTCTGGCCCGGGAGCCATCAAGTCTTCTATTACGATTACTATTCCCAATACAAGAACGAACCGACACCACAGTATGATGTTGACCGCGAACGCATCAGTAGAGGTCCAGGGATTGAATGCTACGGCAACGCTGGGGATGTTGTCTTCTGGCATCATCGCATCGGACACGCTGCTGGACATAACTATTCACAGCAGATCCGGCAGGCGGTTTTATACGACTTCCGAAAAACAGAATTAGAACGGACGCAAGAGGAGCCACCTAACGAGGACATGTGGCGCGATTGGCCCGGCATTAAGGCGTTAGAAAATGGTTCAGCATAGCATTTCGTAGATAGGGTTTGTAGCCACACTGCTACATTTTTATCTAACAGTTTTGTAGGCGCGGTTAAAAAACCGCGCCTTCTGCATTGTCTATCTCAATCCCAGTTCCTTCAATGTTCCCGCCATCATATCGTGAGCAATCTGTGCCTTCTCCATCCGCATGTGCGGAAACGTCTCCACCGAGATATATTTATCATACCCCACTTTCCCTAAACTCGCCGCAAAGGTCCGAAAATCCAACTCATCCCCCTCTTCACCGGGAATCAGAAAAGTACTATACGGATACATCCCTGTCACGCCTTTTACATGGCAATGCGCCGTCAGCGGTCCCAATTTTTCCGTAACCTCAGCGATGTCCTCGCCGAGATGATAGAAATTGGTGATGTCGTTGAGCGACTTCAGCGCGTCGGATCCCACGTGTTCAATCAGGAGTGTGACTTTTGAAGACGCGTCAATTGTTGTTGCTTCGTGATTGTGGATGTTCATTGTGATGCCGAGTTCTTCCGCACGGCGACAGATTGGTTTCAGCACATCAACAAGGAGTCGCCAAGCGAAGGCGTCGCCTTTATCTCCGCCATACCCCGTGAGAAAGTTAACACCGCCTGCGTCAAGCGCGACTGCTACATCTTGAAGCAGCGCGTAGTGGTCAACGGCTCCTTGTTGGTCCTCCACCGCCAGTTGGTATAGACCACCTCCAGTAAACGGGTTAATAACAGAGACCTTTAAGCCACTGTCGGTTACCATCGTCTTGACTTCTTTGAGCAAATCGCTTGTGACTTCACCGGAGGGGATGTGTGCCTCTGGACCGCACATCATCTCGATTGCATCGTAGCCAGTATCGGCAAGAATTGTAATAACTTCGTTTAGCGGAATGTCCTTCATCCCACCCGCATGATAAGAGATACCAATCACTATTTCAGCTCCTTCCGTCTTTCGTTTTATCATTCCCTTATGAAAAGCGAACCTTCTTGGGTCACGCATTTAAGCTTTACACTATCTGTCGAAAACGCTAATTCTCGGATGGCACCTTCTTTGACCTGAAACGAGGAGATAAGATCAGCAGCATCGACATCCCATAACTGAATATGCCGATCTCTGCCGCCACTTACAAGCAGTTCGCCATCGCCAGAAAATGCCACAGTATCGACCGAGTCCGTATGGCCCCTTAAGATAGATAGCAGATGCTCGCTATCCACATCCCACAAACGAACGAGTGTGTCTGAGCCGCCACTTGCCAGCACCTTACCGTGTGGCGAAAACGCCAGAGCCAAAACGAGTCCGTCATGCGCTGAGAAGGATGATAGGGACCTACCCGTTTCAACTTCCCACAAGCGAATCTTGCCATCCGCGCTTCCGCTTGCGAGCGTTGTGCCATCCGGTGAGAATGCCAAACTCCTAATCCGCCCCGGGGCCTCAGTCGCATTGGCAAGCAACCGTTCTGTCCGGGGATCCCACCCAGGAAGCGGAACCCCATCCGGTGATGAAGATGCTAATGCCTGAACTAAATTAGAATCTCCGGCGAGTGTCAAGGTTTCACGGGCTGTCGCAGTATCCCATAGGCGAAGCGTATTGTCTTCACTGCCACTCGCGAGGAGCGAGTTATCAGGCGCGAATGCCACTGCGCGCACCCGTTCTGTATAGCCTGAGAGCATCGCAAATTGCGCACCGCTGGCAGTATCATATATCCAGATACGTCCATCACCACCTGCCGCAAGCCGTGTGCCATCTGGTGAGAATGTGAGGTCCGTCACTTCACCTTTATCGAGTCGTAATTTGAGTCCCTGTGGCAATTCAGATTCGATGCAATTTTGGAACAAGTCTGTTTTATCCATAGTGTTTTCCTCGCCTTACCCAATTAGGCAGCAGCAGTCCAATCCAGAACAACCCCTGTATACACATTCGGTTCATTGAGGAGACCGTCGTAAGCCTGTTTAATTTGTTCCGGTTTGAGACGATGCGAAATTAAGGGTTCAACGTGCAGCTGCCCGCGCGCCATCCAATCAAAGATCATCTGCTGTTTACTCCACTGAGAAGTTCGGTTGCCAATATCAGGATACATCGGCACGCACCATTCCAATGCCCCTCGGATGGTAATCCAGCGCAAGTGCGTCTCGGAAAGCAGATCGGTCAAATCGCCATGGACAGAGACGCGCGGCGAACCGAGAATGATAAGTTGCCCATGATTAGCGGTCGCACGGAGTGCCTGCATAACGACACTACTATGTCCGACCGCATCGACCGTGATGTTGCCGAGTTCACCGCCCGTAATCTTCTGAATCTCCGTTTGTGCTGCGTCGGCACTGCCCCCGACGGTATGTTCAATCCCACACCGCTCGGCAAGTTTCCGCCGCTCTGCTACCGGGTCCACACCGATGACGCGGCATCCATGAATCCGAAACATCTGTGATGCCAGATTCCCAACAAGCCCTAATCCAAAAACAACAACCCACGGGTTCGTGCCGATTTCTCCCACAACTATCGCGGTCATCGCAACGCCTGCCATTCGTGATGCTGCAACCACAGCGGGGTCTACTGCTTCTCTGACAGGTGCAACTAACCGATCTTGTGTGTAACGAATTGCTGAGGCGTGCCGTCCATAAGTAAAAACTCGGTCACCGGGAGCCGCACGGGTAACACTGACACCTACGTCACGTACAATGCCGACATTCGCATAACCAGAACGCCACGGATATTCGCACCATGCCCCCTTCTGAAAAACTTTCGGCTCTCGCCCTGTATAGTTTGCGAGTTCTGTTCCACTACTGATAAAGGTGTATTCTGTGTCTATCAGCAACTCGTTGGCAGCGAGTACTGGCGCATCTGTGTCGGTAGTCTGCAGTTCCACTTGGTTCTGACCGGTTACAACGACTTCTCTTATTCTCATAACGACTCTTCCTCTCCTAATTCTTTGCGTTCTGCCTGTTTAATCTTGTGAATCAGTGCGCGCATCCGCCTGTATCTCACGAGTCCAACAAAAAAGGTGGCGATACCGAGCAAAATAAAGATGATGCCGATGACCTCAACGACATGTGAGTTAAAGATAGCAACATGTGAACTAAAGATTTCTTGGAAGTGCACGAAGGATAAACCCGCAACGAATAGTGTTAACGCTGTACGAATATAGGCAAGGAAGGTACGCTCATTCGCAAGAATCGTCCGATCTGCCGCGAGGTGATCGCGCAAGATAAGTTGGTCTTCCAAACCTGTGTACGGTGTCGGTTTATCTGACATTCGTTCCTTAGCCTTTCCTTCAAAAAAGATTTAAAATGATGACCCCGGCAAGCCAACCATAAAAAGTTTGCATACACCGCAACCGCTTTGCTGTGCGCCGATATTCCACCGTATAACGCGCGGGATTTTGAAAATAAAGGGCTCGTCGCTGAGGCGCGGACAAATCAATTGTCGGTGTTGAGACATTCAGGACAATAGTACTTATGCCGATCAGGACAATATTGATGATCGGCACAATACTGAGAATCACTCCGAATAGTGTCCATCGCCACTTTCCGACGCTTCGCGACGCGTCTAATCTTGCCGCATGAATCAGTGATGCAGAAGGCGTGTGCGTTATAGAAGTCATGCGTGATGTCCGTATTGTCGCCGAGCCGCCCTTACCCTAAAACGCATTCTGACACTAACACGCATCAACCCTCGTACCGTAGATTCTTGCCGTTATCAGGACCGCCTTGCTGCCAAACCCAGACATGGCGGAAGTATGCCTGTTTTTCAGGAGGCAACCCTTCAATTATGTGCTTCGGTACTGATGGTTTGTGAAATTGACACCCAACGAAATTGTAGCAATTGAAGACGGCTATCCGCGGGCGGTCCGGATTTTTCCACGCCACTCCCGAATGACAAAGGTTTTCTGTGAAGATAATCACAGAACCCGGTGGACAACTGTAGGTCTCAAAGAGCGGTGAATCCGTTTGTCGGTGTGCTTCAGGAATTCGGAAGTTCGCTTTATGACTCCCCGGTAAGAATAGCGTGCCGCCTTCACCTGCTTCGACTTCGTTCAGTTCAAAAACAACGCGCGTGAGGGCAGAGTATATCTTTCCATCATGGCACTGATAGTTGAAGTTCGGATTTACATTTCGTACACCGCCATGTGGTGGTGGGCCTCCGTTGCCCGCCTCACGATACGTGAACCAACTCGATTCCATCCGAATTTCCCCGAGAATCTCACGGAGGACGTCCATCACGACGGGGTGGTCAATTAAAAATGAGGCAGTCCCACCTGGAAACCGCCGTTCGTGTGGTGGCAAGGATTCAGGGTCAGTGCGGATCGTCTCAATTTGTGCTTTCAGTCCGGTAATCTCCGAAGCCGTCAAAACTTCAGGGATTAACAGGTAACCCTTGAGATCGAAGATAAATTTCTGTTCTTCAGTCATAACATACCTCTCAAACAATGCTTTCGGTCATCCTATACTATTATAACAAATTTCTCCTTTAATTCAAACGATTTTTCTCGCTTGTAGGAGTGATCTCTGCGGCGCGACACCCACTGATGGAAACCATTTTCTTGGTCATTGATGGCTGGCCGCTGACAGCTTCTGGAAAAATTGATAGCCTTCCTTGACACCGATGCATACAATATGCTATATTAAAGACATGGCACAAATGGCGTTTTTCAGTTGAAACAACGCCGTGCAGTTGAATTTTATTTATATAAAAGAAATGGAGTAACCAGTTTAATGGATTTTAAACAAGCGTTAGACAACAAAATCGCAGATTACAACTTACTCAACCATCGATTTTACCAAGCGTGGAGTGCTGGCGAATTGCCGGTCGAAGTACTACGCACTTATGCCCGTGAATACGGTGCCTTTATCGCTACGATACCGAACGGATGGGAAACAATCAACGATGCCGAAATCGCAGCGGAAGAGACGGAACACATCAATATGTGGGCTGATTTCGCTAACGGACTTAACACAGCTGTCTCTGAAGCACAGATTCCACAGGTGAAGGTATTGCTTGAAACAGCAGATGAACTTTTCTCCGAACCCGCAACCGCGCTCGGTGCGCTCTATGCCTTTGAGGCGCAGCAACCGGCGACGGCACAATCAAAACTCGCCGGTTTGAAGGAATTCTACCAACTCCCTGAAACGGTTGAGCCGTATTTTGAAACGCATTCGCACAATGAGCATGAAGCCGAAAAACTGTTAGAGCGCATCAATGCTTTACCGTCGGAATCCCATGCCACTGTCGTGCAAGCATGTGAACAGATGAGTGCTGCCTTGTGGAACGCACTCACAGGAATTCACAATGCCGAATGCTCATGATACGGTAAAATCATATTTCGACGCACTCGTTGCCAGAGATGCTGAAACCCTCATTGCGATGATGCTCCCCGCCACACACTACGTCAAGATCGGGACCGATGCAGACGAAGTTGTTGAAGGCAGCACAGAAATCGCGGCGTATTATCGAAACCACGTCGCAAGCACTGAGGATTTCAGCATCAAGTTCATTAAGCTCGATGTGCAAGAGCGGAATGATGTCGCGTGGTTCTACACACAACAAGTCTGGAAGCTCAAATGGCAAGGCACACCAGAGGAATTCGTGATGCGGATGACGGGGGTCTTGGAAAAGATAGATGACGCGTGGAAGTTCGCACAAATCCACGCCTCAATCGGTGTATCAACAACGGAGGACTAATTGTGATAACCCTTACTAAAGAAATTCAAAAAGCGATCAAGGATTCTCGAGAAGATCCTGTACGGTTAGTGGACCCAGAAACAAAGGTGGAGTATGTTGTGTTACCTGTTGAAATATATGAACTCATGCGAAAAGGGCGTTACTACGACGACGGACCCATAACGGAAGAGGAAGAAACTGCTTTGCTTATTGAGTTTGGGCTACGCGCTGGCTGGGACGATCCAGAAATGGATGTTTACAACGATATGGTTCCAAGGAGGTGTGATGAGAGTTCAGCGCGGTGAAATAGAGAAACCCTTGCAAATTTCGACGATCTCTTTTGATGGCGACATGACTTTATGGGATTTTCGGAAGGTGATGCGGCATTCGCTCAAGCAAACATTAACAGAACTACAAAAGCAGGTACCAACGCCGCGCGCCTCGAAACTTACCATCAATGAAATGATTGCAATTCGCGACCAATTGGCTGAAGAGGTGAAAGGCGAAATTTGGAGCCTGTTGGAAATCAGGAAGCGCGCGTTTGAAAGGACACTTGAACACGTCGGACACCCAGATAAGGACCTCGCTGCGCACCTCAATGCAATATACCGTAAACACCGTTACGGGGATATAGAACTGTATCCAGATGTTGTCCCGACCTTTGATATTTTGGCACCACACTTCAAGTTGGGATTGCTCTCGAATGGAAACACCTATCCCGAACGTTGTGGACTCGAAGGACGTTTCGCCTTTGTTGTTTTCTCCCAAGATGTGCAGGTTGAGAAGCCGGATCCAAAAATCTTTCAAATAACAGCTGAGAGAGCCGGGTGCGAACTGAGTCAAATGCTACATGTTGGTGATTCCCTTAAAAATGATGTCGCAGGCGCAAAAAATGTCGGCGCACCTTCCGTCTGGCTCAACCGCGACGAACTTCCAAATGACACAGACATCCAGCCCGACTATGAAATAGCATCACTAACTGAAATCCCTGAAATCATTGGGATTAGGAGGAAAAATAAAACATGTCAGGAAAAATAATTTCGCGAGAAAAAGATCCAGTTGAAGATATGTTTTGGGTGTTTGCGATCCATTATCAAATCCTTTTGATGTTGAAATCAGATATAGACATTAACGTAGATGATTTGAATGCAGGCGTTAAAACTACAGTTCCGAATCGTAGTATTCCAGAGGAGGCGTATTCACCAGCAAACGTGAACAAACCGACTTATACGCTGGCAGACCTGCTCGCCCAAATTCCAGATGATACCTCACAGGATGAAGAGACTGAAACTACAGTTCCAGATCGTAGTATTCCGGAGGAGGCGTATTCACCAGCAAACGTGAACAAACCGACTTATACACTGGCAGACCTGCTCGCCCAAATCACGGAAGATAATTTGCATGATGAGGTTGACACCGGACCTGCAGTAGGAAATGAGGTATGATAGGATCAGCAGCATATATCCCCCGGCGTGGCGATGTTGTATGGATTAACTTAGACCCACAAAAGGGGCCAGAACAGCGTGGACATCGTCCCGCTGTAGTCCTATCAAGAAGCGATTATAATAGAAAAACCCGTTTGGCAGTCATCTGTCCGATTACAACTAAAGCGAAAGGGTATCCTTTTGAGGTTTCCATCCCCGCAGACTTGGCAGCGACCGGAGTTATCTTGGCAGATCAAATCCGTTGTGTGGCTTGGAGAGAGCGAAACACAACATTTATTTGTCAGATACCTGTCGCGACCTTAGCGGAGGTTTGGCAAAAAATTGAACTGCTGTTAGAAATTCCTAAAGAGGGTTGATGCCCTGAAGTTTTGTTGTCTTCTCCTTGCATAAAACTGTTTCTTTATGCTATCATAGTAAACATGGAGCGCACAAACAGCGTTACAACAAAAAACACGCTAAATATAACAAAGTCAAGCGCATCTCGACTTGCACTGGTAGAGAGCAATACACCAGAGGCACTCCGAAAACTCTGCAGAGACTATTGGACCTGGCATTTCGACGCGTCGTTATCTGAGGCAGTCCGACGATTGTTAAGCACAGAACTCGGCTGGGAAACGATGTCGCAGCTCACAACACCACCGGTTGGTGAAGTCATCTCACCGCTCGGTTACGCGCTTGCCCACGAAGATAAAGAAGTCCGTAATATTGCACTGCAAGTATTAGATGTAACCGTTGATATCCCTGCAGGGACAGCCTATATCGGCGAAGAGAATACCCCGCTTGAGATGGATAAGTTTGAGATTGGCGTCTACCCTGTAACCAACGCGCAATACCAACGATTTGTTCAGGATACAGGACACACACCACCTCAGGATTGGGCAGACGGCATCTATCCAACAAACAGAGGGGATCACCCGGTCGTCTGGGTAACGTGTGAAGATGCTGAGGCGTATGCCGGTTATATCGGGGGCAGACTACCGACGTTTTCTGAGTGGCAATACGCTGCACGCGGTGCTGATGATAGACTTTTTCCGTGGGGACATGAAATCGACAAACCGCGATGCAACACCGCAGAACTCGGTGCAGGAATGACGACCCCAGTCGTTAGTTTCAGGGATGGCATCAGTTCTTTCGGTTGTTACGATATGGTCGGCAATGTCTGGGAATGGACGGACACAACTTATGACGATGAAGGAAATTTCCGTGTGGCATGTGGTGGCGCATGGTACTACAACCATGACTATAGCACCTGCACGAGTTACGATTTCTTTAGCGACGGATACGCGGAGTTTGTAATTGGGTTCCGCATCGCATGTTAAGGGTATAGGAAAAGACAGATGAAAGATAACAAAACCGATGCAGAAAATGCCTTAGTCCCTGATGATTCCGCAGTGTCCTCAAACCAGGCGCAAAAGGAACTCATCCAACGTGGGCAGGTCGATATTCATACGCATCAGACCGCCGCGAAACACTTAAAAGATGGCGCGGATGCTTTAAACGCTCGAAATTTTGCGAAAGCAATTGAAGAATTTCAACAGGTGATTCAACACAACCGCGAGTCGGCAGAAGCACATTTTCATCTCGGTTTGGCGCATTTTATGCTCGGTGAATATGAAAAGGCGATAGATGCCTACAAAATGGCGGTAGCATGTGAACCCAGCGAAGCGACAGCGCATCTCAACCTCGCCGCAACTTATCGCTTGCTGAAACGCTACGATGAAGCAATTGACGTTTACACGCGCGCCATCCGTTTTATTCCGAATCACCCTGAGTTGCATTCTGAACTTGGGGCAGTCTATACATTTCAAGGAAAACGGCGTGAAGCTGTCAACGCGTACAAAGCAGCACTGCGAATCAAATTAACGCTTGTTCGAGATGCTTCATAAGATGGACACAAGGCAGAAAGTCTACGGAAGTCCATCATGGAGGACACCATGTTTGTTTCCGATGAAGATTTGATGATGAGATGTCGTAAAGGCGATATAGGAGCGTTTGAGTTACTCGTGCGCCGGTATCAAAACCCACTGATTAACTATATCCACCGCTCTATTGACGACTATCACCGCGCCGAGGACCTCTCCCAAGAAACCTTCCTTCGCGTCTTCAAGAGTGCAAGCCGTTATGAACCGACGGCATCCTTCAGAGGTTGGCTCTATACAATTGCCACGAATTTGTGTCGGAACGAGATTCGGAACCGTTCACGTCGGAATACCTACTTCTTTGAAGATCTGGTCGAGGAAGGCGAAGATGTGTATCATACCGAAATCATGCGGGATACGCGTTATCTACCGGATGTGCTGCTCGAAAAAAAGGAACAAAGGCAAATGATCCGCCAAGCACTTGCGCAGTTACCAGAAAATCAACGCGTCGCATTGACGCTCGTTACATATCAAGATTTACGATACGAAGAGGTAGCAGAAATTCTCGGATGCTCGGTAGGGGCTGTTAAAGCGTTGATTCATCGCGCTCGGCAAAAAATGAAAAAACTGCTTATCAAAGCTGGAATAGGGGAGGAGAGCGTCAATGAGAAAATATAGGCAGACCAAATCTCCAGACATCTATAGTTCGGAATGTGAAGTACTGCTTGCGAGTCCAGACGAACTCTCCGCTTACATCGATAAAGAGTTACCTGCATGGAAACGTCATCTCATCGGATGGCACCTCAAGAAGTGCAAAATTTGTGCTGATCGTGTACAACGGTTACAACAGACCGACGGATTCCTCCGTCACGCTGGTGAGGTAGAAGTTTCTGGTGACTTCTTAAGTGGTGTGATGGCGCGCGTATCTGAAGTCGCACAACACCAAAGACAACACGACTCGCTGCGAGCCCGCGCAGCCCGGTTTATCGAAACGTCTTTTGGATGGACGCGGTCTCTCTCTATATTGATGGGTAGTCTTCGCTACAATATTCGTACGCGGAGTCCTGTCTACATCTTCATATTGACCTTCGCGGTCTTTACGATGGTAGGGGTAACGCTTTACCCGCCTTCTGGTGATAAGTTGGCGCAGAAATCGCATGGACTTGAACTGAATGCCGAGAAGTTAATTTCTTTTGAGGTTATTCAACCGGAACCACCTAAGCGTTTACTGACAACCTACCTTCAAGGGAAATAAGTTGTATCTTCAAGGCATGCGTTCCTATCTGTTTGATGAAGTTCTTCCGTAAAACCTTATATAGGACTTGAAAAATGAAATCAGAAACGCGTTTATATAGGACTTGGCAAACGAAATCAGCAACGCGTAAAGCATTATCCGTTTCTCTGGTATTCCATCTATTTTTTTTCATCACAACCTTTTACGTGGTGGTGCAGAACCAGCCGATGGTATCAGAGAAAGCAAATCTCGCAGCGGAACTTATCTCAGTCGAAAATACTGCCCGACCGAAACCGCCGCTGAAAAAGCTCGCGCCGCGTCTTCACACGCCTTCACAGGACCTTGCGGATATTACGACTGCGGAATCCCCGCCAACTCTGGTACCTCCTGTCGCCGTGCCGACTGAAGATCCGCGCCCTGCCTTAGGGCGCAGCTTGCAACCGGATACTGAAACAGAGAAACCTTCCGCAGCTCTTGACCTATCGAAAGAGAGCTGGGACGATCTCAGCACCGCTGCCCGGACACTTCGCGACGTTAAAGGGAATTTATCAAAGACAGAAGCCGCAAGTCCCGCAGGCGATACCACCTTTGGCGCGAAACGCCCAGGGCCACCGAGAATTCAGCGCGCACCCAAAGTTTCGACCCTCAAAATAGTGGAAGAGGAGATACCCGCCGCGCTGGCGCAAGAGATTCAGGAGAAACGGGAAGTGTTACCCAAGGTTTCATTTCCACAGGTTATGAAAAAACTTGCACAGGAGATTGTTGAAACAAGTGAAGGCGGTCCAATTGACGTGGTTTTCGTCATTGATGCCAGCGGTAGCATGGGGGATAATATCAGAGCTGTTACTGAACATCTCAAAGAAATGGTAGACATCTACAAAGCCTCCAAAATAGATTATGCACTCGGTGTGACAAAATTCTGGGCAGGCAAAGAGGGCAACAAAATTACAGTTGTTCAGTTAACAAAAAGTTTCACGGAATACACGCGCACCCTCCAGGAAATCATAACCCATCAGGATGAAAATGCCTTGGATGCTGTTG
Source organism: uncultured bacterium (assembly GCA_964593655.1). Taxonomy (GTDB): domain Bacteria; phylum Poribacteria; class WGA-4E; order WGA-4E; family WGA-3G; genus WGA-3G. The sequence continues at coordinate 12,305 of CAZQIP010000205.1, forward strand.
TTCAGACTGTCAAAGAACTCCGGTTCCGCCCTACATCTAAAAAGCATTTTATTCTTGTTACCGATGAACCTTTCACAAGCCGAATAGGATTGAGTGTAGCAGCGACCATCGCGCATTGCCGAGAGTTCGGTATCTATGTCAATGTCCTCGGACTCCCGCTTGATGAACATCAGATACTTGCAACTGAGACGGGCGGTAAATGGCATCTCATTCCTGAAGATCCACGATCGCAAATGGCACAGAATCCGCCACAGAGGTCGAACACGTCGATGAATCCGAGAAGAAAAGCAGTATCGCTACGCAACGCACAGTGGACCGACGTTTATACAAAAATCGGCAGCGATGTACGCAAACATGGCAGTTACGCACCCGTCGATATTATCCTATTCGTTGATAGTAGCGAAAGTATGGACGATAAACTCCCAAATTTTTTACAGCAACTTGATATACTCGTTCGAGATTGGGATAACGCTTTAATAGACTATCAGATAGGGGTGGTCCGTTTCCGGTCGCGCGCGTCAGTAAACATGATCAACGTCTACAATCCACCGCAAACGCTTGAACAGGTCCGAAAAATCGTTGAATTGCCGTGTCAAGACGATGAGATGTTATTGGACGCTGTAGCGGAAGGCCTAAGACGGCTAAAACTCCGATCGAATGCAAAACCGTATTTCATTCTCGTTACAGATGAGCCAGCGAAAGGTGAATACTCATCACTCGCAATTATCCAAATGTTAGAGCGAAAACAGGTTCTCGTCAGCGTTGTCGGCACCTATGACGATTTTCAACAAGCGGTCGCGACCAAAACCCATGGGGTTTGGGTGCCTATCCCCGACGGACAGAGGACAAACAATTCGTATTGGTAGAGGCTCAAATCAATTGTCTGTCTGATCCTAAAACCTGAAAGGATGGACAGTTATCAGTAACGAACACCCTTGAAATTTATCAAAAACCCGATTTTGACAACGGAAAAATCGGAGCGGAAACCCAATCATTAAAAATATGAAAATCGCGGTACTTGTCTCGGGGAGTGGAACGAATCTCCAAACCCTGATTGAGCAGCTACATCAAGACAAAACAAGTGGTATTGAGATCGCAGTTGTGATCAGCGACCGGCGGAAGGCTTATGCACTCACACGCGCCAAACGCGCAAGTATACCGACACACGTTGTTAAAGCCCAAGATTTTAAAAATCGTGTCGATTTTGATGCAGAAATTTCAAATCTTATTGAACATTATACCGCAGAACTCGTTGTCCTTGCAGGATTTATGAAATTGTTCCAACTCCCCTTCGTCCAACGCTATGAGCATCGGGTTATTAATGTCCATCCCGCGCTTTTACCGGCATTCCCGGGTGCACACCCTGTTGCGGATACATTAGCCTATGGCGTGAAAATCGCCGGTGTCACTGTTCACTTCGTTGACGAAGGTGTTGATACCGGTCCCATCATCGCCCAGGCCGCAGTTCCGGTTTTAGATACCGATGACGAGGAGAGTTTACACAACCGGATTCAGGTGGAGGAACACAAACTCTACCCTGAGGTGATTAAGTGGTATGCACAGGGTAGATTGAAGGTTGAAGGACGCAAAGTCATCGTGCAGTAGTTGTCAGTCTATGATTACGTAGCTGCTGGACATGCCCTTTTGGATAACCGTTACAAAGCACTCTTAACTGACAACCAATAACTGATAACCAATACAATGTTAGCAATTTCAACAATGTGGAACGCCTTGAAGCAGCAAGATGGTGCCGCTCTGTTCGATGAACTCAAGAATCTCGGCTTTGAAGCAATTGAACTCAGCAAGCATCTGACACCGGATCAGGTCGAGCAGCTCAAGCCGTCCCTCCGCGAAAATCCACCCTGCTCCATCCACAATTTTTGCCCCACCCTTCCCGGAACCTCCCAAGCGGACGCTGAAAAGGACAGGATTTTACTTTCCAGCCTCAATGCAGACGAGCGAAAAGAGGCAGTCCGGCGGACCCTTCAAACGATGGAACTTGCTCTTGAATTGGAAGTTCAAACGGTTGTCCTCCACCTCGGTGAAGTTGATACCTACGACCGATCATACCTGATGACGGATCTTTACACTTACGGCGAGCGCGAGTTTGAAGCCTTCAATCAAAAGGTAGCTGAAGCCACAGAATGGCGGAAACGCAAAGAGGCAAAACACCGCGATGCCGTTTTACGGAGTCTTGATGAATTAAACGAAAGCGCGCTACGCATGGAACTTTGTATCGCTATTGAAAATCGTCCCTATTATTATCAAATCCCGAACTTTGATGAGGTTGGGCTCTTCTTTGAGAAGTTTTACGGGAGTCCGATGCGGTATTGGCACGATGTCGGGCATGCAGCCCTACAGGAAAAACTCGGTATATGTTGGGCAGATGAATGGCTTGCGCATTATGCGGAACATCTCGTCGGTGTAAACTTACACGATCTCCAAGACCTTGAGGCATATCATCCACCAGGGACCGGAGACCTTGAATGGGACGAAATCTTCAAGCAGCTGCCTTCAGATATCTTAAAGGTGTTAGAGATTCGTCCTTGCGAAGCAGAACCTGTCATAGAGGCACGAGAATTGTGTGAGTCCTTGTCACAATCGCGTGAACAATCTGATGCCTAAACCAACCGCAAGTACCACCTACTTTTTCACGCAGGCTGAACACGAAATTCTCAAGTCCGTATGTGCCTATATGGTGGGAGCCCCCTGCGATACAGCGTTGGATATACCCGTTATTACTATTGACACGTTCGTCAAGCAATTGCCCAAGACGTTACGGACGCAGCTCCGTTTCGCGCTCTTTCTATTCCAGTGGGCACCAGTCATTTTCATCGGAAAACCCCGCCACTTTACGCAGCTTGACCCGCCTGATGCCATGAGATATATAGACACTTGGGCGAAAAGTCGTCTCAGGGTCAGACGAAGACTTTTTCGGGGTTTACGGGACATAGCGTTTCTCGGTTACTATAGTGCCCGATAGCATCGGATATTGATGTAGCACTGCAGCTGGCGATATCCTCGGTCGTTTTTTATTCTCGAAGCGAGTTTCGCTCGCGATTCTTACTTTAGCACCGTAGCAGCAATAGGTCGTTTCGGGTGCCTCTAAATGGTTTTGTGTATTTTGACTTGACAAAATTTTGATAATTTTGAATAATTAAGCACAGATTATGTATTCAAAATCTGGAAACGCGGATACATCCACCTCAAAAAGATTAACCTTAACACCATAAAAAGGTGGAAATCCGTATACGAAGGAGGTATATGTAGAAGTGATTCGACGAATAATTTACACATTGAGTGTTGTCCTACTCCTATGGGCATTGTTGCCAATTATATCAGTGGACGCGCAACGCGATGAAGCGACAGTTGCTGGAAACTGGACGTTTAACGATGGTAGCGCTAATGATACTTCAAAGAAAAAACTTAACGGTAATGTTGTTGGAGCTCCGAAAGCCGTTGACGGTATCGCTGGAAAAGCGTTGAAGTTTGACGGTGAAGATGATGGTATAAAAATTCCGGATTCCGCGGACATAAACACAGTCGGTCCTTATACCAATCGGACGATTGCTGCGCTCTTCAACTGCGATAATGTCGGGATTGATAGTCGAAAACAGGTGATTTACGAAGAGGGTGGACGGACACGCGGTTTAGTCATCTATGTGTATGATGGAAAAGTTTATGTCGGTGGCTGGAATCGCGCTGAATATAACTGGAACGGTGAATGGCCCTCTGCCGATGTTAAGTCGAAGCGTTGGTATCATGTCGGCTTAGTCATTCGAGACGCATCGGGTAAAGTAGAGAGCAAAAAGTTTGAGATGTGGCTGGATGGCAAACGCATTGCTCAGGAAAAAGGTGGTCAACTTCACGCACACGGGGACGACATCGGGATCGGATTTACCAATCAGAACGCTGTCTATCACGATGAAGGTGGCAGTGGAACTAACATTGATTGGTTTGAAGGTCTAATAGACGAAGTCGTCGTCTACGGTTCCGCTTTTGACGCGGGCGATTTCGCAAAACTCGCGCAGCCACTCAGCGTTGAACCGCAAGGCAAATTCACAACAACTTGGGCAAGTCTGAAAGCCCAACGAACGCAAAAGTAACCTCAACATCAAAATTGCGTTTTTAACAATGATAATCTATAAAGGAGATATGCCAAAATGGCAAAATATCGTTTTATTTTCCTTTTCAGCGTTTTAATCATGTTGGTAGCCCTAACGACTTACGCTGCGAAAGATGAAGCAACTGTAGAAGGCGTTTGGAACTTTGACGATGGCGATGCTGCCGACACCTCTGGGAAAGGGTTGAATGGAAACATCGTCGGCGATCCAGAAGTTGTTGACGGGATTGTCGGCAAGGCGTTGCTTTTTGACGGCGTAGACGATGGGGTCAAACTCCCTGATTCCGTCGGTATCAATACGCTTGCCCAACCCAACTTCTACACTGATCGGACGATCGCTGCTTATTTCAACTGCACAGATGTCGATATTACCGAACAAAAGCAGACAATTTTTGAAGAAGGCGGCCGGACCCGCGGTCTTGTCCTTAACGTTTTTGATGGGCAAGTCTATGTCGCCGGTTGGAACCGTGCCGAATACCAGTGGGCGGGCGCATTTCCCTCTGCACCTGTAGAGTCTGGAAAATGGTATCACGTCGCTTTAGTTATCCGAGATGCCACAAACGCAGTTGAAGCCAACAAATTCGAGATGTGGCTTAATGGTGAATTGGTCGCAAGTGAAGATGGCGGCGCACTTTTCGGGCACGGGGACGATATCGGTATCGGGCACGTCAACGCTAATGCTGTTTTCCACGATGAAGATGGGGCAGGCACCAATATTCACTATTTCGGTGGTATCATCGACGAAGTCATCGTCTACAATTCCGCTTTTGACGCATCTGATTTTGCCGCTTATGCAGCACCGGTCGTAAGCGTTGAACCGCAAGACAAATTTACCACGACATGGGCAAGCATCAAAGCACAACGAACACGTCAATAGAACTTATTTCTATTTATGTTTGTGTTGTAGGGCGAGGTTTCCGTACCTCAGCCCTACACTGCTTTAAAGGACGACAACATGTTGGGTGCAATTATCGGCGATATTGTCGGTTCGATCTATGAACCCAAAGATCGCCGCATCAAAACCAAAGATTTTCCTTTTTTTGGTGAAGATTGCCGTTTCACGGATGATTCGGTCTGCACAACCGCTGTCGCTGATGCCCTCCTGCATGAACTCCCACCCGCGGAGACGATGCGCAAATGGGGAAAGCGGTATCCAAATTGCGGCTTCAGCCAGATATTCAAAACATGGATTTATGCCGAATCTGAGGCGGATGCACCGAACTGTACTTTCCGCAACGGCGCGGCGATGCGGGTCTCACCGGCAGCGTTCCTGAATCGTGATGATCTTAACGCAGCACTTCTCGCAGCCGATAAAGTGACCGTTATCAGCCATGATCATCCCGAAGGGATAAAAGGGGCGCGTGCGACAACACACGCCATTTGGCTCGCTTATCAAGGTGAAGATGTTGAGGCAATCCGGGATGTTATCGCTACCGCATACAGCTACGATTTAACACAAACGGTGGACGATATCCGTCCCAATTATGCTTTCGATATGACGTGTCAAGGCGCGGTACCACAGGCAATCACGTGTGCTTTGGAATCCAAAAATTATGAAGACGCTGTGCGTAATGCAATCTCTCTCGGCGGTGATTCTGACACCCTCGGTGCAATCGCCGGTGCAATCGCTGAGGCACTACATGGAATCCCCGCGGATATTAAAGCACAAGCAAAGGTGCCTTACCTTGCTAAAGCCCCTGACATCCTTGAATTGATTACGAAGATGTATCACACAGTGGACACCAAAATTTGATGAACCGCACACACTATGGATGCACTCGCGTCTAACACCCCTTCAAAGCGAGATTATTTTTGCTGTTATTGTTACGCTGCTTTCAAATCTAATTGGCTGGTTTTAATGACCACAATTTCTGCCCTACTCCATACCCTGATACCCCTTCCCGCCCTGTCAATAGAATCTCCTATTCATTTCACAGATGTTACCGATATTGCTGGTATCCACTTTAAACACACAGATGGCGCAGCTGGCGAATTTCATCTGCCTGAGACACTCGGTGCAGGCGGAGCATTCCTTGATTATAACAACGATGGCGACCTTGATCTCTATCTCGTCAATAGTGCTGCGCCAAGTATGCTCTACCGCAATAATGGCGATGGCACTTTCGCAGATGTTACTTCATCTGCCGGTATTGATAATCAAGGGAGTTATGGACACGGTGTTGCATGCGGAGATTACGACAATGACGGTTACGTGGATATTTACATAACGAATTTCGGTGCGAACCGGCTCTATCATAACAACGGCGACGGTACGTTCACCGATGTCACCCATAAATCCGGCACAGGAGATTCACGTTGGAGTAGTAGCGCGACCTTTTTTGATTACAACTCGGATGGCAACCTTGATCTTTATGTTGTTAACTACCTCAACTACAAATTAGATGCCGCCTATCCGCCCTGTTTCGAGACTCCCGCGTTCGGCGTAACCGAGAAGGTACGCGGTTACTGCCATCCGAAACACTTTGAAGGCGCGCCCGATAGACTCTACCGGAACAACGGTGATGGCACCTTTACCGATGTCACCGAGGCTGCCAACGTTCGGGATCCCGGTGGCATGTTCCTCGGCAAAGGGTTAGGCGTTGTTGCCGCAGACTTTGACGCAGATGGTAACCCCGATCTCTACATTGCCAACGACGATACGCCAAACTACCTCTTCTATAACAAAGGCGATGGCACTTTTGCCGAGATTGCTATCCTTACAGGCTGTGCCTACAGTGCAGATGGTATCGCTCAGGCCGGTATGGGTGTGGATGCTGGTGATTACAACAGCGACGGTTTTCTCGACATCTTCGTCACCAATTTCTCTTATGAGACAAATACTCTCTATCGGAATAACGGTGACGGAACTTTCACCGATGTGAGTTATAAAGCACAACTCGGTGAAGAGAGTTATCTCTCTTTGGGGTTCGGCACCGGATTTTTCGATGCCGATAGCGATGGGCATCTCGATATCTTCGTCGCGAACGGACATATTTTTCCGACCGTTGAGCGGACCACAGATGTACTTTCATATAGGCAACCGAATCAGCTCTTCTGGAATCAAGGCGATGCCACTTTTGCTGAGGTTCCATTTGATGACCATCCTGCTGTAAGCCGCGGCACGCTCTTCGGAGATTACGATAACGATGGCGATACAGACTTGCTTGTCACACAATTGAACGGCACAGTAACGCTCCTTCGGAATGAAAGCAAGGCACTCAACAATTGGCTCCGACTCAAACTCATCGGCACCCGCAGCAATCGCGACGGCATTGGGACACGTATAACATTGACCATCGGCTCTGAATCCCAGACGCGCGAAGTACATACAGGATCCAGTTATCTCAGTAGCAACGATCCGAGGGTGCTTATCGGGGTCGGGGCGCAAGGTGTCGTTGATAAACTTGAAATTCGTTGGCAAAGGGGTGTTGTGCAGATGTTGGAAAACCTCGCCGTGAATCAAGAACTCGTCATAACCGAACCCCTCTCAGAAGTAAAAGTAAAATAACCCTGTAAATCCGAAAACCTGGTCAAGAATTAACCAAAAACCTGACCGAAACGAAGTGGAGGGAAGATCCAAAAAATGATAAACTGTCCTGATTGATCTGTTTTTCCTGCCAGATTAGCAAATTAGATGCCAAAGTGGCACGGACTTTGGTGTGCAATGACCTGTCTTCGACCACCAAAGGGGAAAAAAATGGCATGAATCTTGCTCTAATGTAAATATCGTTGCAATTTATATGAAATACAAACGACGAGGAGGTTCATCATGAGATTTGATAGATTCACAATTAAAGCACAAGAAGCACTTGAAACAGCACAAAATTTAGCAACAGATGCGCAGCACCCTGAACTTAGCGTTGAACACCTGATGTTGGCACTCATCAAACAAACAGATGGGATTGGCACACCGATTTTTCAGAAATTAGGTGTTGATCTCGCAGGAGTTACATCAGCAATTGAGACTGCCGTTCAAAAGATGCCTAAGGTACAAGGTGCCGCTTCCGAGATACGTATCAGCCACGTCCTACAATCCGTTTTGGATGTTGGATTCAAAGAGGCAACAGCCCTCAAAGATGCGTACGTTAGCACGGAGCATCTCCTGATAGCGTGTACCGAAGCAAAACAGACCGAAGTGGGTAAAATCCTTCGAGAAGCAGGCATAACAAAAGACAAAATCCTCAAGGCACTTGTTGACATCCGCGGAAACCAACGCATAACCGATCAGAATCCAGAGGACAAATACCAAGCACTTACGCGATTCGGTAGGGAACTCACCCAAGAGGCGATTTCAGGTAAACTCGACCCGGTCATCGGGCGTGATGATGAGATCCGACGCGTGATGCAGGTACTTTCTCGAAGACGGAAAAATAATCCTGTACTGATCGGTGAACCCGGTGTCGGAAAAACAGCGATTGTGGAGGGGTTAGCACAACGTATCGCTGACGGCGATGTTCCGGAGGGTCTCCGTGAGAAACGGCTCATCGCGCTTGATTTGGGCGCGCTCATCGCAGGCAGTAAGTACCGCGGTGAATTTGAAGATCGGTTAAAAGCCGTCCTTGCTGACGTAGAACAGGCGGAAGGACAAGTCGTTCTCTTTATTGACGAACTCCATACCATTGTCGGCGCGGGTGCCGCAGAAGGTGCTGTCGATGCGTCCAACATGCTTAAACCCGCGCTGGCACGCGGTGAATTACGATGCATCGGTGCAACAACGCTTGATGAGTATCGCAAACACATTGAGAAGGACGCTGCCTTGGAACGCCGATTCCAACCTGTCCAAGTTGAGGAGCCTTCGGTTGAAGACACGATCGCGATTCTGCGTGGCTTGAAGGAGCGTTATGAAACACATCACGGCGTGCAAATTCAGGACAACGCTATTGTCGCTGCTGCTACGCTCTCAAAACGTTATATCTCGGAACGGTTCCTACCGGATAAAGCCGTGGATTTGGTAGACGAAGCCGCATCGCGCCTACGAATTGAGATTGATAGCGTGCCAGAAGAGATTGACGAGGTGGAACGGCGCATCATCCAACTCCAGATAGAGCAGCAGGCACTGGAGAAAGAGGAGGACAGCGCATCACAGCAACGGCTTGAAAAACTGATTGCTGAACTCGCCGAACTCAAAGAACAAGCAGACGCACTCAAAGCCGCATGGCAGAACGAGAAAGCGAGTTTGACCCGGATTGGCGAGCTGATGGAACAAATTGAAGCACTCCGCATTGAATCTGAGCAAGCCAAACGCTCTGGAAATCTCGCCGGAGCCTCAGAACTGGAATACGGTAAAATACCGGAATTAGAATCACAACTCAATCGTGTCCGCGAAACTATGGAAGCGAATGCGCAAGGTACACAGATGCTCAAGGAACAGGTCGGCGCGGAGGATATTGCCGAGATTGTGGCGAAATGGACCGGTATCCCTGTTTACCGACTCATGGAGGGCGAAACACAAAAGTTAATCCACATGGAAGAACGTTTGCAGGAACAGGTGATCGGACAAGATGAAGCAGTGAGTGCTGTTTCTAATGCAATTCGACGCGCCCGTGTCGGTCTCGGCGACCCCGATCGACCGCTCGGTTCTTTCCTCTTTATGGGACCCACAGGTGTCGGTAAAACGCATCTCGCCAAGTCACTCGCCGAGTTCTTGTTTGACGATGCGAACGCCATGACGCGGATTGACATGAGCGAGTATATGGAAAAGCACACCGTCTCCCGATTAATCGGCGCGCCTCCTGGGTACGTCGGCTACGATGAGGGCGGGCAGTTAACTGAAGCCGTCCGACGACATCCGTATTGCGTCATCCTGCTTGACGAAGTAGAGAAGGCACACCCGGAGGTATTCAACGTCTTGCTCCAGATGCTTGATGATGGTAGAATGACGGACGGGCAAGGACGTACCGTCGATTTCAAGAACACTGTCGTCATCATGACCTCTAATATCGGTAGTCAGTGGATTAGCGATGTACTTTTGGATGGGAAAGAGATTCGTCGGAAGGTGATGGAAGCCGTACAGGCACATTTCCCACCTGAATTCCTGAACCGTATTGACGATCTGATTATCTTTGACCGGCTCGGTATTGAAGAGTTGAAACGGATTGTTACGCTGGAACTGACGCAGTTGAGTCATCGCTTTGCTGAAAAGGAGATGACCTTGACGCTCTCTGAATCGGCAAACGAGGAACTTGTAAAACGCGGATTTGATACGGTGTACGGCGCGCGACCGCTTCGCCGAACAATCCAACGCGATATTCTCAATCCGTTGGCAATCCAAATGCTGGAAGGTGCCTTCAACGATGGCGATGCGATCGCTGTTGACTTTGAAGACGGGGAATTCGTCTTCCAAAAAGCCTGATTTAATCATTCCGAAAGTGTCATCAGTGGTAGTTGCCCTACCACCCCATGCGCGATGCAGATAAGGGATCCACGCCTCGCTACTATTCCCACCCCTATTCGCTGGCGAGGTCTTCATACCTCGCCTTTTTTTCAAAACAGTTTAGGAACGCGCTTGTCGAAAACGTTATCCGCTGTGTGGAAATTCAGTATGGATTTTCACACAGCGATGTGATATAATACATTGCCGAGACTGGAGAAATATTATAGTAAAATCCGAAAATAAGTTTACACTTGTCGCATCATCTTTGTAGCATAGGAAACCGTTAGCCTGTGGCAGTATAAGACGTGCCTTCACAGTTCGCGCTACCATAAGAGTGTATAAGTAACTATAGAATCTACTATAAGACGCACCGAAACGGAGGTAGAAATGAGACGTTTTGGTACCCAAGGCCCCGTGCATCCCTCGGAAAACTACGTCGTCCCACGCACCGAGAAGATTAACGATTTCATCAATCGCATCAAAGCCGGTCAGTACGTCGTTATCTTCGCACCGCGCCAAACCGGTAAAACCACCTTCTTTCAACGTGCTCTGGATAAACTGACAACGGAAACCCCACCATACTTGCCGATTCCGCTGAATTTTGATGTATATAAAGATCTCTCCGTTTCTACTTTCTACGGACATCTCTACAAACAGATTCGGCACGGTATTGAGCACATCTACCAACAACGCGACTGTCCACTTCCCGAAACTTTGACGCAATTCTTGGCAAACGCGACGCTGACCGATCATCTTTCAATGCTGGAATTCTTTAGGCAATTTGCAAGTCTTCTGGACGCTGAGGATAGCGAACAAAAGGTTGTCATTATTATAGACGAGTTTGATGGCATTCCCGAAGCAGCCCTGAGTAATTTTCTTCACACGCTCCGCCATATCTATATCGCCGGTAAACCGCGATGCCCGCACAGTGTCAGCATCATCGGTGTTAAGAGTATTATCCAACTCGGCTATGACCGGTCCATCTCGCCCTTCAATATACAAGATGAATTCCATTTACCTAACTTCACACTTGAGGAGGTTCGCGATCTATTCGGACAATATACGGCGGAGGTACACCAAGCCTTCGCCCCCGAAGTTATCGTATCTACCTATAAACAGACAGCAGGGCAACCCGTACTTGTGAACCGCCTTGCACAAATCCTCACAGAAGAAATGGACATCCCGAAAAAGGAGATGATTACGATGTTACATTTCACAAAAGCACATACGCAGCTGCTTCGCCGCCGGAACACGAACATTGAGCATCTGACAACCAATATCCGCAAGGACCCACGCTTTGAAAAAATTCTTATGCGAATTACAGCACACAATGACGGAGTGGACTTCAATCTGGACGATGAGATTATAAGTGAACTGGCGACTTATGGTGTCATTACAGAAGGTACAGATGGGGCATGTAACATTGCTAACCCGATTTATCTCTACCGCATCCTACGATCATTTAAACCGGCAGTAAACGGTTTAGAAGAGATCTATTTTTCTGAGGACAACATCACAGGCTTCCAGGCTTACCTCACAGACAACGGACAGCTTGACATGCGACCGTTACTCGATAATTTTTGTAATTTCATCGCGCGCGCAGGTTTTCAGATTCTGCAAGTGCCTCAAACTCCACGAGAGTCTGTCGGAAGACATCTCCTTCTTACCTATCTTGACCAATTTGTCCAAACTGTGGGAGGTAGCATGTTCCTTGAAGTGCAAACCGGACGCGGTAGAATAGACATCTGCATCACCCACAATCAACGAAAATATATCGTTGAAACCAAGATTTGGAGGGGCGAGAGCCGTTATCAGGCAGGTAAGCAACAACTCGCTGCATACCTCAAATTGGAAAAAGCACTCGAAGGCTACTACGTTGTCTTTGATCATCGCAAGGTATCAGAGCAGCGGGTAGAGACAGAGACAGTGGACGGATTTACGATACGCAGTTACGTCATTCCTGTTATCCAACAAAGGCCGTCATCTCTTGAAGATTAAACATAGGAGGAACTGATAATGCTTAAACACATCATAGATCCCGAATTTGAAGAATACGAAGATGTTTACGATGACGATGAATACTTCGCAGCCCAAGAGATGCAGCAACAAGAAGGCGCGCTCTTGAAACAGGGCGATGAATTCAAAGCCTCTGTCTGGCTAACATCCGAAGATGCCGAGGTTCTGATAAAACTTGCTGAGGAACGCGGCATGCCAGCAGGTGAACTTATTAAAGAGTGGATTCTTGAGCGTATTGATGAAGCGTTAGACTTTGATACCTAACTGTTCGTAGTAGGGCAATTCTGCGGCGTACTCGCCCAAATGCGAAGTGCATTATTGCCCGTTGTGCCAAAAAGCACCCAGATATTTTTAGGTTTCACTATAATTTGACATTCCTCAAGTTTGGTGGTATTTTTTAGTTGGAAAATCTCAGTTTTAAACTGTGCTTGCAACAGAACGGAGGAATCAACAATGAAACACCCAAATTGGACGGAAGCCGATTCTCGCAATGCCAAACGTATCTGGGCGGAATACCAGAAACAGCACGATATTACTGACCGAATCGGGCAGACCGCTGGCATCGATCCGAAAAGTGGGCGAATTTGGTTCGGCGATTCCGCTATAGAAATTGTCAAAAAGCGTGAAACTGAAGGCTTGACTTCTCCGCTTTTCTTTCAACGCGTCGGCTATGCATCCTATTTCCGCAAAGGCAAAGGAAGCGATTCAAAAAAATCATCAAATGACTTCAAGAACGCGTCTATAAATATCCCGCAACGGTAATTCACATTCGATGGAAGAAAGGGGCAGCACATCTTCAGGCGAGCGAAACTCTGTCTGCACCCACTGCGTCTTAACAAGACGATAGTGTTCAACCCGAACTCTATCCTGCGAAACGAGGATGTATTCCTGCAAAGATGTGAGTTCTTGATAGTGCCTAAATTTTTCGCCTTTGTCATACACTTCGGTTGATGGCGAAAGCACCTCTATCACAAGGATAGGATTGAGGAGTGTGTCAAACACATTATCCTCAAATTCAGGTTCGCCACAGCGAGCGATAACATCCGGATAAAAATAGGCACCTTTCGAGTTCGTTTTCACGCGCATATTGCTCATGTAAACCTCCCAATCCCGCTCCCGCGATTGAATATTAAGTTCAGTCGCTATATCCACCGTGATAAGATTATGAGTGAAATTCGCCCTGGGCATTTCGCGTATTTCTCCGTTGAGGTATTCGCTTTTGAGCGTAGCCTTACGTTCCAAAGCGAGATACTTCTCTGGCGTAAAAACGATTTGTGCTGCGAGAGATGACATACGTGCTTCCATGAACATGATGAGTCTAAAGCGTTCCGTTGTTGAATTGTAGCATATCATGAGAAAGATTGGAACGGTCTTCAATTAGTTTTTCCGTAGTTTGAATCTGCCTTTCAAGTGCTTGTGGCTTTAGTACCTACTTTCCAGTCATGATGCCTACCTAAAACAGATGGAAAACTAAAAACTGCATGATTATATCTGTCTAACAAACCCACCTTGACAATTCGATGTGTGCAGGGTATAATTAAAAAAACGCAACAGGAAGCCGAGATCCACACATACCCATGAATCGAATCGACAAAAAATTTCAAGAACTCCGAGACCGAGGTGCGAGGGCATTTATGCCCTACGTCTGCGCGGGAGATCCGAACCCCGAACTTACTCCGAAACTTTTTCTCACGCTTGAGGAAGCAGGCGCAGACCTGATTGAACTCGGTGTCCCGTTTTCCGATCCAATCGCAGACGGACCGACCATCCAGCGTGCAAGTGAACGCGCACTCGCACATAACATCTCACTCCAAGAAATTCTGGAGATCGTGGCATCCCTCCGTAAAGAGACAGACATCCCGATTGCGCTCATGAGTTACTATAACCCAATCTTTCGGATGGGGGAAGAGACATTCTGTAAAGCAGCGCAAGCTGCAGGCGTTGACGGTCTCATCGTGCCAGACCTGCCACCAGAGCAGGCACAGCCACTACTTGAGATCGCACCGAACTATAATCTCGCCACTATCTTTCTCGTCGCGCCGACAAGTCCACCGGAACGGATGCAATTGATCGCATCCGTCAGCACAGGATTTATCTATTGTGTTTCAGTAACGGGTGTAACAGGTGCGCGGACAAAATTATCAGACGAAGTCGCGCCGATGATCGCAGAGTTACGAAAACATACCGACAAACCGATTAGTGTCGGTTTCGGTATATCGACACCTGAGCAGGCAAAACAAGTCACTGAGTTGGCTGATGGGGCGATTGTGGCGAGTGCTATTATCAATGTTTACGAAAAGCATATCAACGACGAAGCGAAATTACTCACCGCAGTGAAGCAATTCGCGTCGGATTTAGCAGCAGGTGTGAAAGCATAAGGTATGATCTTGTTTCTGTCCGCACTTATTTTTAGTGTGGAAGGGTTGCATGGAGGTTTAATCATGGCTTATAGCAATTTCACTTTACAAGCAGCACAAAAAACGTTTCAACTGGAAATAGTTCAGTCTATAGGCATCTTTGCCGAAACAGAGCTGGTGGAGCCGAGTTCGGAACTCATCAAGGCGTTGGCAAAGAAGGTCCCATTAGCCGTTGCGATAGGTACAGAAAAGGCGAAGTCAGAGATGATTGTCGCCGATATACTCGTTGAACTCAGGGAGCACTTTGAGCATCGTATCAGTCTTTTTTCGGGTATTGACTTCAATGTAGATACCGAAAACGACTTGACGGGTGTGTGTGATTTTTTGGTGAGTCTATCTCCAAACCAGTACTATTTGGAGTCCCCTGTTATTATCCTTGTTGAAGCCAAGAAAGATGACCTCATAACAGGCCTCGGGCAGTGCACTGCGGAGATGATCGCTGCGCAACGCTTTAATACCGAACAAGAGAACGACATTTCATGTGTTTATGGGGCTACCACAACGGGGACGCATTGGCTCTTCCTCAAATTGGAAGGAAAACGACTCCACATTGACATGGCAACCTATATGCTTGAGCGATGCGACAGAATTCTCGGCATCCTTGCCAGTATGGTCGCACAAAAAGCGTAAAATCCCCTACATACCACGCCTGATACCAAATTCCGTCTCAAATGCCTCCCAAATATCTTCTGAGATGTCAGCCGTTGCCGCTTCATATCCGTCTTCCACTTGTGCTGTGTCAGCTGGACCAAACATAACAACACCTTCTATGGGTGCAGCGAGACAAAATTGCATCGCCAAGTGACGGATGTTGACATCACGTTCCTGACACCATTTCCACATGGCGTAAGCCTTCGGTTCCGCATCAGGATTGCGTCGGCGTTCCTCTTCAACCTTCGGCTCCGCACCTGTCAAACTCCCCATACCCAGTGGACTCGCGAGGATAATACCGACATCGTGTTCGCGTGCCAACGGCAAGGTCGTCTCTGCCACAGATTGCGATAATAGCGTATAGTCTAAGAAGGTAAGGATAATGTCGATATGTCCCGTTTCAATCAGTTCTTTGTGGAATTCATGGGAACGCACACCAGCACCGATGTGTCGAATATAGCCTTCCGCTTTCATCTCAAGCAGTGTATCCAAAGCACAACCCGGTGCCAGCACGCTCTCCATGTCATTCGGGTCGTGGATGAGCACTGAATCAAGATAATCTGTACGGAGGCCTTTGAGACTGTTCGTGACACTCCAGCGTGTGCCATCTTTGGAGAAATCTTTTCGTCGCTCTGGATGCGTGCCTACCTTGGCTTGTAAATAGACCCTTTCTCGCAATCCATCGGAAAGTGCCTCTCCCCAGAGATGTTCTGCGTGACCGGGGTAAGTATCAATATAGTTAATACCGAGTTCGATACCGCGCCGGATCGCACCAATAACTTCAGCATCCGGTTTCTGCCACAGCCACGCTGCGCCCAGAGCGAGCGCATTCGGTTGCATCTCAGTACGCCCCATCCGTCGAGTTTCTAATTTTGTGGTTGTCATAATTGTCCCATGGGTTACGGCACGACGGAACGTGCCTACTACCTTGCGAGTGCCTGTCTGAGTTTATGTGTAGATTCAGCGAGCGACTCTTGTAGATATGGATAAGGAAAACCGCCCCACCGATCCGGGGGTGGCTCGTGTGCTTGCGCGATCTTCAGACTCACAAAAGTGGGTCCGGTTTCATTCCAGATTTTCGGGAGGTCGGCTGCAAGCGCGTCCGAATCATCAAATTCATAAACCCGTTCAAAACCGACACCTTTTGCAATCATAGACCAACTGAACCCAGCATTACCATCAGGCACCGGTTGATTGCCCGTTACCTCATAGGTGCCGTTGTCACAGACAAAAAGCAGATAGTTCGGTGGTGGCGTATTCAAGGCGGTGATTGTCGCTAACGTGCCTAAACACATCAGCATGCTACCATCGCCGTTAAGCACAACTACCTTTTTGTCCGGTTTTGCGAGTGCGATGCCGAGTGCGAAGTCGGCGGCGTGTCCCATCGCACTCCCGACGGAGGCATAGTCCAACGGGTGTGTCGATATTTTGCCCCACGGCACTGTGGTTCCCATCGTTGTGACAACGATTTCATCTGTGCGTTGGTTTGCGATGAGTTGTAGACACTCTTCTTTGATGATCATAATTTCTCCAATTGTAGGGGCGAGGTAACCTCGCCCCTACTTTTCTTCTTCTTTCGGTAAGAACTTGATACGGGGCGGCGTGTTCAACGCAGTCGTTGTACGTTGGAGGTGTTCGGCGAATGCTGCCTCCGTCTCAATTCCGTCAATACCACCCCCCCAGATAGCGAACACACGATAGTTGAGCCTACCTTCGGTATCAGGTGTTAGGATGACTGGCAAAAGGTCGGCTTTCTCAGACATGCTTGTGTCATCTGTGTCGCGACCCGCTGGAGCAATGAGTGCAATGCCGAGCGTGTCTATGCCCCTCGGATCTGTTCCCCAACTCCATATCCAACCCTGTTCTTTGTCCTCTTTATAACCGCTCTCCAAATTCGGAATACCTGTGGCGATAGCATAACCTGTCGGTAAGTCTCCATCAATATGGATATGGTGTTCAATCCACGGGTTTTCGCCATAGATGAAGGTCGTTGATGTTAATCGACGGATTTCACCGTTGATATTCCACTCCGGGACAATTCTTTGAACAACAGAGCGAATAGAACCATTGGCAAGAATCCGGACGTAGTCCCCTTCAGCAGGTAGTGGAATCATCTTCTTTGTTTCTTTATGCCATAGTGTGATCCCGCCACAGCCTATTAAATCTTCACTGCGGTTTAGCACTATCATATCGGTGGTTTCAGGATCGAGAAGCGCGTTCAGCGATAACCCAATTGATTGCGCGACATTCAACTGACCATCTGTTTGCGTTTCCTGACCGAGATCGGAAAGCTCGCTGCCGGACGATTTTCGGATGAAGTAGGTCTCTTGATTCTCAAGATCGCGTACGATCCACTGTTGCTCCGGTTTCTGTATCTCCTCTATTTGGACCTGCTGGGAGAGGATTATACCGTTACTCTCAAAGTGGTGCCTGAGGTCTGGTGAGAGCGGTCTCTGGGGATCTAATTCATATTGAAACATTGCGTCCATACTGAAAAGTTCCACCCGTTTTTTGCCGTACGCGATGAATGCCCCGTTCGGTTTCAGTAGATACGCGATTAAATTGGATTCCATTGCCGCGACTGCGTTCAATTCAGGGAAGATCGCCGCTCGCGTCTGTTTATTGATATCGAGCGTTAACGTTGCTTTAACAGTCGGATCGTAAAGGATTGATACCTCTTTCGTCTCTTCCTTTGCCAAATTGAGTAGAAAACAGAGCTGATCGGCTTTTCCATCGTAATCCAAGTCATCCGCTTGTGCTGGAATCATCACTTCCCGTGGTGCTTTTCCAGTGACGACCGAATAGGCTTTAAAGGAGAAGTCCGGGTTCACATTTCGGAGTTGCGCTCGCGTCAACACAATCGGAACATTTCTCCGCGGGATAGGTAACGTATTTTGAATAGAGAGACGGATCTTATTAATCTTCTGATTGCCCCCTGGCATTGTACAGGCACTGAACATCAGCAGAAATCCGAGGGTAAACGATAGGCAGATTGTTAAGAGAGTCCTCACGACATGCGCTTGGATATTTTCTTCTGTATGTATGGTTTCCAATTTTTTTTCCTTAGTTTGAATGCTTGAGTATCTCCGCTACGCGTTAAACCTCCGGGAGTACTTCAAGCAGACGTTCAATTTCGGATATTGTATTATAAAAATGCGGTGAGACTCTGACACCACTCCCGCGTTCGGCTGTAATTATGTTTTCGGTGTAAAGCGTTTCGTAGATTTCAGCAGGTGTGTGCCTTTCACTTTCAAAGATGACGATCCCCGCGCGATCCGCGTTTGCTTTTGGTGTAATGACGCAATAGCCTTTCGCCGTCAATCCTGCTATTAAGCGTGCCGTGAGTTCCAAAACCCGTGCTTTAATTGCAGGGATACCGATGTCATGCAGTAAATCTATTGCCGCTTTAAGTCCATATAATCCGACGCTATTGTAAGACCCTTCTTCAAAACGGGTTGCGTCCGGTTTCTGCGTTAGGTCGTAGTTGAGAAAATCGCGCGGATTGACGACACTTGCCCAACCAACATTTGTGTTGATCAACTGTTCCCGTCTTTCATCGGCACAGTAAAATATCGCCGCCCCCTCCGGTGCCAATAACCACTTGTGTCCATCAGCGGCGAGAATATCCACGTTACAGGATTTCACATCCACTTCAACGACACCCAGGCTCTGAATAGCGTCCACAACAAACCAAATATCGCGTTCTCGGCACAATTCACCGAGTGCCGCAAGGTCGTTTCGGAAACCGGAAGCGAATTCCACATGACTGATCGTTAAAACGCGTGTCCGTTCATCAATCGCGGCAGCAATATCCTCAACATAGATACGTCCATCCCGTTCTGGTACCATGCGCGTGCTAACACCGTAACGTTCCTTCAAACACCACCACGGATAAACATTCGCTGGGAACTCAACCGCTGTTGTGACGACATTGTCACCTTCTTGCCAGTCAATACCATTCGCGGCGATGAGAATACCTTGTGTTGTATTCTTCATAAATGCGATTTCGGTGGTATCGGCGTTGATGAGCCGTGACGCTGACACACGGCATGCCTCTGCTGCTTCTGCCCAATCGTCAGCATGCACTGCCCCGTAAAGCGTGGCATCTTCTATGAATCCTGCCATTGCGTCTCGTACCCGACGCGATAACGGCGCAACGCCGGCATGGTTCATATAAATGTAAGTTTCGGTTACCGGGAATTCATCGCGCCAATTTTGACAGATTTCGCGCTCAGGAAGACTATTCACTACAAATCCCTTCATTGTTAGCATTCAAAAATGTTTCGACGGTGTAGTCTTTTACCCGTTTCGCATTCGCATACGCGATGAGTTCACCGAAAAGTCCAAAGCAGAACACCAAAATTCCGGTTGTGATAGAAATAGAACTCAGATTGAGTGCTGCAATCTTCAACACTTTCAATGACAATGAACCCACCTGCGGAATGAATAGAATCCCGCCGAGTATCAGCAACATTACGCCGGTCGGACCAAAGAGCCGAACGGGTCTCCGCTTACATCTAAAGATGAAAAATCGAGCGAGTTTCCCCAGTTCAGGTGACTTCTGTTTCGCCTGTTGGATTTTGTTCTCTGTCAGCCATCCAAGTCCCAATAAAGCGACTGCTACACCGAAGCAGCTAAATGATGCAATGTTGGCAGTCCCAAATAGAATGCGACCTAAAATGAAAAAAGGAAGACTTAAAATTGCGGCAGCACGAAATGCTCGCTGCTTCGGGTTAAAAAGGACATCTGAGAGTCGTTGCGACAGTCTTTTCGATTTTTGTGATTTTGGGCGCGATGTAAAGACAGAAATTATGAACTTGAAGGCAATAATATCCAACATAACGCGCCAGACTCTCCCAAGCCCGTACTTGCTTTTTCCAAAACGTCGCGGGTGATGTGACACAACAATTTCGGCGATACGCGCCCCCACCACTGTAGACATCGCCGGAATAAATCGGTGCATCTCGCCATAGAGCGGTACCTGTTTAATAACCGATGCCCGATACGCTTTAAGCGAGCATCCGTTGTCATGGATCGGGACACCTGTCACTTGAGCGATGATCCAATTGGCAACGATAGAAGGGACACGCCGCGTCAAAAATTTATCCTGCCGCTCTTTTCGCCACCCGCATACCAAGTCGTAGCCTTCGTCGAGTTTTTCAAGCAGCTGCGGAATATCACTCGGATCGTTTTGCAGATCCCCGTCCATACTGATAATCCGTTGTCCTTGTGCGAATTCAAAACCAGCCGCCATTGCTGCTGTCTGTCCAGCATTCTTTTTGAATCGGATGACTGCCAATTGTGGTTCTTGTTGACTCAGTTCTGAAAGTACGGCGAAAGTTTTGTCCTGACTTCCGTCATCCACGAATAACACTTCGTAAGTATCACCGATTGCCTCGCAAACCGTTTGAATCTTTTCAAACAGTGGACGGACATTGTCTTCTTCGTTGTAAACCGGGACCACAATAGATAAATTCGGTTTTTCGTCCATTTCCCTCTCTACGTTATGATAACAACTCCCTTCGAGGTCATGGCACCGGAGAAGGGATGCGGGTCTATTACTGCCAATCCGAGGAATTCAGCAGAATTTGATGCGCTTCAGTGAGCGAGTCAAAGGTAGTTCCCGCATCAACCCACTTTCCGCGCACGAAACTATACTCGAGTTCGCCACGATGGATATAAGCGTTGTTGACATCAGTTATCTCATATTCTCCGCGTGCTGACGGTTCAATCGTACGGATGATGTCAAATACGGACGCGTCGTAAAAATAGGCACCGACTACGGCGTACTTACTTTTCGGGCGCCTCGGCTTTTCCTCGATCGCAACAATACGATTTCCGTCCAGAGTCGCGATACCATAATGCTCTGGGTCCTCCACCTGTTTGAGCATCACGCGTGCTCCGATTTGTTGCGCATGAAAGTCGAAAACGGCTTGATGGATAGGTGCTTCAAAAATATTATCGCCGAGTAAAACGGCGATTTTGCCACTGGCGGCAAACCCTTCCGCCAACGCAAGGGCGTGCGCGATCCCCTTCGCTTCCTCTTGCACTCGATAAGTAAATTCGCATCCGAAGTCTTTTCCACTGCCAAGCGTGTTCGCGAAATCTCCAACATATTCTGGATTCGTTACGATAAGAACATCTGTAATTCCTGCTGTCGTGAGTTGTTTGACGCTGTGGAAAATCATCGGTTCATTGCCGACTGGCAGGAGATGCTTACTCGTGACTTTGGTAAGTGGATACAAACGGGTGCCGAGTCCGCCTGCAAGGATTACACCTTTGAGCATGGTTTTTAACTATGGACCTCCGCGCTGCTCTCCATTTCATTTCGAGCAGGTTTCTGGTTAATTCGCGAATAGGACTCAGGGCTCGGACGTTTCTAATTCTCTGGACCCCGTCCGGGGAAGGTGAGTTCAGCGATACCTGACTTATCCAGATCACCGAGTCCGAGTTCAATCATCCGGTCATACTGTGCCTTCGTTGCCTGCGCGAGTGGCAGAGAAATACCAGCATCGTTTGCCAAACCGAGCGCGATGCCCGAATCTTTTGAGGCATGGGCAGATGAGAAATAGCACTCGTGATCCCGCGCTTCCATGTCCTCTCCATCGGTTTCCAAAACGCGTGAGTTTGCCCCGGTTTGTGCGAAAACCTCCTGTAGCATCGCCAGATCCAATCCGAGTGCAGCACCTAATCCGAGGCCTTCGGCGAGTCCCGCAGTGTTGATGTTCATTACCATGTTGACGAGTGCTTTGACTTGTGCTGCCTGTCCAGCTTCACCGATGTAACGGAGCGAAACGCTCATTGAATCCAGAATCGTGCGTGTCTTGTCGAATGTCTCCTTTTTACCACCGCACATCAGGTAGAGGGTGCCTTCGCGTGCCTGTGTAATACTACTCGCCATGCACCCTTCGAGGCTCTCTGCACCATGCTTCGCAGCGATCTGCTCGATATCCACATGGACTTTCGGACTGATCGTCGCGCAATTAATAAAAACTTTGCCCGATGCCCCTTGAATCAAGCTATCAGCCGCATCTTCGGAAAAGATTTGTCGCATCGCCGCGTCGTCTGTAACTACGGTAATGATATAATCGGCGAGTGCCGTGACCTTTGAGAGTTCTCCCGCCGCGGTTGCACCAATTTCTGTTGCAAGTTCTTGCGAGCGTTCGCTTGCGACATCGTACACAACCGTCACGTCGAACCCTTCGTCATTGAGATGTCGGGCGATATTCGCCCCCATTCTACCTACTCCTACAACACCAATTTTGTAATCAGAATTCGGCATGTTTACCTCCGTGCTATTATCAACCTTTACGCTTAAATAAGTCATCCTGCGATTATGATGCCAATCGCTTTGGGTAGATTCAATTTTTACATATTTGTAGATGTTTGTCAAGTTTTTCGTTTCCTTTTCTCTTGACAACCGGCGACTGATAACTGCTCCGCTGAAAATTGAAAACTTCTGTAAAAATAAAAAGTGTTAACATTTTTTGTGAATTTGGTATAATGTCAAGAACAATGAACGGAACACCCGCCAGTTAGGTTTCTCTGGCTGAAAATATATCGGCATGCTTCTATTTCCCAAAGAGGACTCACCATGAACCGTTTCAGATACGCCTTCGGTCTCCGAATAGATCGAGCCGCTCTTCTCGTCCTTGCTCTCGCGTTTCTCGCAGTGGTGATTATTGGGTGCACACCAAGTAGTATTATTCCGCTCGATGTGAAGCTTCAGAATGCCGATACTGTGTTTGACGAAGCAGAAATTACCGAAGTGCGTGACGATAACCCTAAAGAAATGGAGAAGAATCGCCAGAAGCAGCAGGAACTTTACGATAAAGCGATAGCATTCTATTTGGAGGTCATCGAACGCGATACAGAAGGGAAATATACACAGCGTGCACATTATCAGGTCGCCAAAATCTATAAACGCCAGTATAATTGGGATAAAGCAATCGAGCATTACCAAGCGATTGTCGCTTTAGATCCTACTGGATATTACGCAAGGGAAGCTAAAGCGGGTACCGCGAATATCCGGAAGAACCGCGAAGTTATTAAAACCAAGCGGGCTGAATACCAAAACTATAAAGCTATTTACGATAGTACCCCGACAGATGAGACCTTTAATATTGCTGCTGAAGCACTCTATGAAGCCGCACGTGCTTATGAAAGTTTAGAGAACTACACCGAAGCCATCCGCAATTACGAGCGACTGGTCGAAGAATTTCCTGAATACTCCAAAGCAGCACAGGCACAATTCCAGGTTGGCAACGTCTATTTCTACACGCTTTTTGACTATTTCGGTGGATGGCCTGCCTTTGTGGCGGTCACTGAGAAGTTTCCTGATTCTTACGAAGCATCCCAAGCGGGAACACTCCTGAAGAAGACAGCAGAGACTCTGACGGAAATTAACTTTTTGAAGGAGGAAATTGATAAGTTTCGGAATAAGAAAGCGGTCGAACATGAAAAAAGTGGTCGGAAGATTGCCCCTGTTGATATGTGGATAGAGGCGTATAGCAACCAAGTGGTTCAGAATTTTCAACTGATTGCGAGCAACTGGCGGAACCTTCGCAACTACCCGCGTGCTATTAATGCCTACAAAACGTTGGCAAGAGACCTATCACATAAGGAGTTCGCCGCTGCGGACGCATTGTTCCGAACCGGAGAGCTCTTTCAACAGAATGGTGACTACGAACGCGCAATAGAGGCGTATGATAATCTGTTTGAAAACGCTCCTAAGTCTGTATGGCGAAACGAAGCGATTTACCAGCAGGCGGTCTGCTATCATTTTATCCGTGAATTCGAGGCTGCTTATGAAGGGTTTAAACTCTATAGGAGCATTACAAAAGGCGATACACCCTACCTTCGTGAAGCTGAGCAGCAAATACGCCAGTATGAACTTGATCAGGATGAAGACGGATACAAGTTCTACAAGGAGATGCCCCCTGAAAACTGAGTGTTTCTATTTTTAGAAAAAAAATAATAAAGCGTTGACTTTTTTTTTGAATTTAGTATAATGTTGAAAATGATGAACGGAATGCCGACCAGTTAGGTTTCTCTGACTGAAATATACCGGCATATTTCTATTTTCCTAAGGAGGACTCACCATGAACCGTTTCACATACGCCTTCGGTCTCCGAATAGATCGAGCCGCTCTTCTCGTCCTTGCATTCGCGTTTCTCGCGGTGACGATTATTGGGTGCACACCCGGTAGTATTATTCCGCTCGGTGCCAAGCTTCAGAATGCCGATACTGCGTTTGACGAAGCAGAAACTACTGAAGTGCGCGATGATGACCCTGAAAAGATGGAGAAGAATCGCCAGAAGCAGCAGGAGCGTTACGATAAAGCGATGGCACTCTATTTGGAGGTTATTGAACGCGATACGAAAGGAAAGTACGCACAGCGCGCACATTACCAGATCGCCAGAATCTATAAGCGCCGTTACGATTGGGATAAAGCGACTGAACATTACCAAGCGATTGTCGCTTTAGATCCTACTGGCTATTACGCGAACGAAGCTAAAGCGGGTACCGCGAATATCCGGAAGAACCGCGAAGTTATTAAAACCAAGCGGGCTGAATACCAAAACTATAAAGCTATTTACGATAGTACCCCGACAGATGAGACCTTTAATATTGCTGCTGAAGCACTCTACGAGGTCGCACGTGCTTATGAAAGTTTAGAGAATTACACCGAAGCCATCCGTAATTACGAACGACTGGTCGAAGAATTCCCTGAACACTCCAAAGCACCACAGGCGCAATTCCAGGTTGGCAACGTCTATTTCTACACGCTTTTTGACTATCAAGGCGGTTGGCCCGCGTACGTTGATGTCACTGAGAAGTTTCCTGATTCTTACGAAGCATCCCAAGCGGGAACACTCCTGAAGAAGACAGCAGAGACTCTGACGGAAATTAACTTCTTGAAGGAGGAAATTGATAAGTTTCGGAATAAGAAAGCGGTCGAATACGAAAAAACCGGTCGGAAGATTACACCTGCTGATATGTGGGTTATGGGTTATAGCGACCAAGTGGTTCAGAATTTCCAACAGATTGCGAACAACTGGCGGAACCTTCGCAACTACCCGCGTGCTATTAATGCCTACAAAACGTTGGCAAGAGACCTATCGCATAAGAAATTCGCCGCTGCGGACGCATTGTTCCGAACCGGAGAGCTCTTTCAACAGAATGGTGATTACGAACGCGCAATAGAGGCGTATGACAATCTGTTTGAAAACGCACCTGAGTCTGTATGGCGAAACGAGGCTGTTTATCAGCAGGCGGTCTGCTATCGTTCTATCCGTGAATTCGGGGCTGCTTATGAAGGCTTTAAAGCCTATATGAGCATTACAAAAGGCGATACACCTTATCTTCGTGAAGCTGAGCAGCAAGTACGCCAGTATGAACTTGATCAGGATGAAGATGGATACAAGTTCTACGAGGAACAGGAAGCCGGAACCTCCGACCAGGATGCAAATTCTCATCCCGGTATGGGCAGCTAATCCCAATTTTAGGGAAACTGCTACGTTTTCTCTCGGTTTCCCAACGTTGTTTTCGCATAACATGGTGGTCGTGTACTTGTAGGGCGAGGTCTCCGAGCTTTGCTATCGTTCATAGATCTCGTCTCTACAAACACAACCCTATATTGCGTCTTTAAGGACTTATTTGAAACTTACCTTGAAGGTGGGAAGGGACTATGTTTACTGAGATGTTTGAGGCCAAAACTTCGTCCGAATAAAGAAGTGGAAGCATGCAAAACATATTGGAAGATACGGGTGCTGCTGACGCTATGCCTCAACAACAGCCGAGGCTCGTCTCAAAGATGTTCAGGGACTACCGGAACAATCTCGGTCTGTTTTGGCGAGTGATGTTCCCCCTAATTATCATCAACTTCTTGTTCTATCTGGGGACATTTCCATTTGCCAAATCAATGTCTCCGGAAGGGCAATGGACGATAAGTACAGATAGCAGACTTACTGCTTACACATCCTCTTCTGAATCCGTACAACCGGTAGGTGTCGTATGGGGAGCGCATCTTGGCGTTTCATCTCCGCACATCAGTTTCCTTTGGTTGGCGATGTGTCCTCTTATCTTCGTCATAGTGCAACGCCGTAACGGCATAGATACAACTTTCAAAGCAGTACTGCTCGGTTTAACGATGGCACTTCTCTCTTTTGCTGCTCCCGAATTTATCCCGATGCGTGAAGCCTTGCTGCCGGGAAGGTTTATCAGTCTCCTTTTCTTTGGCTTTGCGAAAATAACTTTAGAGCATGCGCCTCCTTTTTGGACAGTTGGAGTGATCTTTGGTGTATACACGCTGATATGCGCTGCATTCGCGCCTGTTTGGGCGAGTCTGACAACGCAGCTCTATATGGAACGAGCAGGCGGAGCTGCGCAGCAGGTCTCAGCCTAATCAGATGCTTTGGGATTAGATAAACAAGTGGACGCGGGAACGTTCTTCAGGTGGTAGATAGTTGTAAACTTTTTGTCGGATGAGTTCAGGTGTGTAACGACGGGAAAAATGCGTTAAAACAATATGTTCACTCTCAATATCCGCTAACATCGGAGGTAACATCTCAAGGTGTAGATGCATCGTTTTCTTTGCGCGGGTCCGATGCTCCGGTAGGATAAACGTGCATTCACAAATCAGTACTTTGCACTGCTTCAGCAACGGGTGTGCATCAATCGGGATACTCCGTGTATCGCCAAGATAAGCGACCAACGGCAATTGCACCTCTGTCGTGACCTCAACCCCTGATCGCTTCAATTCCACGATGTCACGTCCTGACAAATGCTGAAACTCCGGCTTCAGTTTCTTCCGAACCTCACAAATTAAATAAGAGACGGCGGGGACACTGTGGTTGCCAGGCAAAATGTGTGCCACTAAATTCTGCCGGAACGGAATCGCTTCACCTACCTGAACCGGCGTGATTTGATATGCCCAGCCTCTGCCCGTATCCAAAGCAGATATCCTATCGAGGATATGCGTCAGTTGTTTAGAACCTTTCCACGGAACATAGATATTCCCAGGTGGTATACCTGAAAGCCAACGTTGGCTAATGTAGATAGGCAATCCAAAATAGTGATCCAGATGGAAGTGTGAAATGAATACGTTGCCGATCCCGATAAAATTCATCGGGCATCTGCCTAAATCAAAAACGAGGTCTAGCTCTTTTACGCGAACGTAAGTAGCGACAGCCGAACTGGATTTTCCCTCAAGTGTTAAATTACCACAGTGCAACAATGCCATATTAGGTTATTGTATATAATAGTTGATGAGTTGTCAAATGCTTTTTTTAATAATTGATAATTATTCCTAACTATAAAAGATATTCGTGAAAGGATAAAAAATGCGTATCGGAATTATTGGTGGCAGCGGTTTTTATCAGATGGAAGGCTTAACAGACATCAAAGAAATCGAGGTCGAAACTCCGTTCGGCAAACCGAGCGACGCTCTGATTCTCGGAGACCTTGATGGGAAACCCGTTGTGTTTCTACCGCGACACGGTGTTGGACACCGATTGCTTCCCTCTGATATTAATGTCCGTGCCAATATCTATGCTTTAAAATCGTTGGGTGTCGAGTGGCTTATCTCTGTTAGTGCTGTCGGGAGCCTGCGACAAGATATTGAACCTCGCCATTTTGTTATCCCCGATCAACTCTATGACCACACCAAGGACCGGAAATCTACCTTTTTCGGTGACGGTATTGCCGCCCACGTCAGTCTGGCACATCCTTTCTGCTCACAGTTGAGCACCTTTTTATCTGCAGCGGCTACGGAAGCAGGCACGATTGTCCATAACGGCGGCACCTACATCTGTATGGAAGGACCGGCGTTTTCTACACAGGCGGAGTCTGAACTTTACCGACACTTCGGTTTTGACATCATCGGGATGACTGCCGCGCCAGAAGCCAAACTCGCTCGCGAGGCTGAAATTTGTTACGCGGTTCTCGCATGTTCCACCGATTATGATTGTTGGCACCTCGAACATGATAACGTGACAACCGAGATGATTCTTGAGAATGTCCGCTTTAATGTTGAGGCTTCCAAAAAGACGGTCCGAGCTGCTGTTGCTAAGATTCCAGAAGGTCAACGTAACTGCGTCTGTTCAACTGCACTTCAATACGCGCTCGCGACGCACCCAGACAAAATATCGACTGCTAAGCGATACCAGTTAAAATTCTTATTGGACAAGTACTTGGTGTAATGTCTCAAAGATTCTATCTGCCTCCGCTTCGGTTAGGATAAGTGGGGGCGCAATAAAAATAATACTTTCGGGTTCCTCAACAGCGTGACCGATTTTCCCGACAATGATTCCCCCTTTATCAAAGTCTCGCAATTGCCCCACAATGCGGTTGGTCTTTGCTGTTTCGAGATGCGTACCGTCGGTTTCGATGAGTTCCACACCGATCAGTAACCCTTTGCCACGCACATCACCAACAATGGGCAACTCGCGCAAGGTCTCTAACTTTGAGAGCAGATGCGTACCAACTTTTTCCGCATTTTCCCAGAGGCGTTCTTCTTGGAGGATTTTCAGGTTCGCTATCCCGGCAGCGCATGCGACCGGATGCCCCCCATACGTACAGACTTGGGCGAATTCCTTATTTTCATCGGTATCTCCGAGGAACGCGTTGAAGACTTTTGTTGAAGCGACACAAGCACCGAGTGGCAAATACCCACTTGTGAGTCCTTTTGCTAATGTGATGAGATCCGGTTGTACGCCCCAATGCTCGCACGCAAACATTTTGCCAGTCCGTCCAAATCCGGTAATCACTTCATCAAGTATGAGGAGCAATCCGTAATCGTCACAGATTTGCCGGAGTTTTGGGAGATACTCATCAGGTGACACGATCGCACCGCCGCCACCGATGATAGGTTCTGCGATAATCCCAATTACAGTTTCGGGTCCCTCTCCTTGAATGATCCGTTCAATGTCATCGGCACACGCAACACCACAGGTGGAAGCGTCTAAACCCATTGGACATCGGTAACAGTAGGGCGGATGCGCGTGCGGAAACCCCGGGACGAGTGGCTCAAATGCTTTACGTCTTCGTGGCTGTCCTGTCGCTGATAGTGCGCCATAGGTAAACCCGTGGTATCCACGATACCGACTGATAATCTTGTAGCGGTTCTCACTGGGATAGGTTTGTCTGCCGTACTGCCGCGCTATTTTAATCGCGGTTTCGTTCGCCTCGGAACCACTGTTACAAAAATAGACGTGATTCAAATCACCCGGCAGGCACGCAGCAAGTTGCTCCGCTAACATCGTTGCGGGGACGTTAATCTGCGAGTGTGGATAGTAAGGTAACTTCTGTATCTGTTCATAGACTGCATCCGCGATTTCTTGCCTGCCATAACCGACATTGACATTCCATAGCGCGGAATACGCATCTAAGTACTCGTTTCCTTCTGCGTCCACAAGCGTTGTCCCGTGCGCCGATTCAAAAACGGCTAACGCTGTTTCCTCAAGGCGTTGATGTTGAAACAAAGGATGCCACACGTGTGCCTTATCGACTTGTCTATAATCTTTTGCCATATTTTTTCCTGTAATAGTTATCAGTTTGCCTTGCAGTGAGAGTTACATAGATTCAGGGGCAGAAATACCGAGAAGCGTCAGCCCATTTTTTAAAACTGTTTGTACGCTCTGTATCAAGATAAGCCGTGCGTGCGTTTTTTCCATGTCTGCCGGATCCAGAACCCGATGTTGATTGTAGTATGGATGAAAAATGCCTGACAGTTCATGTAGGTAATGCGGGATGCGGTGCGCCTCACGTGCCTCTGCACTTAGAAGCACGATTGATGGGAATTCGGCTAACTTGCGGATCAGTTCATGTTCCATCGGTTCAGTCAATTGTTTTAGGGAGACTTCTTCAATAGGTTTCGGTGTAATTCCGTGTCCATCTCCTTGTTCAAAAATGCTGCAGCATCGGGCATGCGCATATTGAATATAGAAGACGGGGTTTTCGCTGGCGTGTGTAATTGCCAATTCCATATTGAAGTCGAGGTGACTGCTGTTGGCGCGCATGAGAAAGAAGTATCGAGCGACATCTACTGCGAATTGTTCGCCGACAGTTTCTGCCAGTTCGTCAATGAGTGTATCAAGGGTATAAAACTGCCCGCGCCGTTTTGACATATCTAACCGGTTGCCTTCTGCATTGACGAGGTTCACCTGCTGAATGATGAAGATTTCGAGCCAGTCATCGGGCATACCGAGTCCCTTGACGAAATTTTTGAGGTGTGTAATATGTCCTTGATGGTCGGGTCCAAGCAAATCAATAACTGTCGTAAATCCTCTGTCAAACTTATCGCGGTGATAGGCAGCATCCGGTATAAAATAAGTGTATTCACCGTCGCTCTTAATAACAACGCAATCCTTGTCGTCCCCAAAATCTGTCATCCGAAACCATGTTGCCCCTTCTGCTTCGTAAAGGTATCTGTTTTCGCGAAACACTTGAATAATTTCTTCTGGCTTCCCACTGTCTCGGATCGCTTTCTCGCTTGACCAGACATCGAAATTAACACCAAAACGTTCTAAAGAGGTCTTCTGTTGTCCTAAGATGTGTGCAATCCCTTTATCTCGAAAGCGTGCCACCCGTTCGTCTGTTTCAAGTTGAAGGTACGCATTCCCCTCGGTTTCAATGATAGTTTGCGCGAACGCTTGCAGGTATTCCCCTTGATACCCACCTTCTGGAATTTCCAACGCCTCTTCACCAAGTGCCTGTCGGTAGCGGACATCAATTGATTCACCGAGTCGTTGGACCTGACCTCCCGCATCGTTGACATAGAATTCACGTATCGCGTTATAGCCTATAGCATTTAGGAGGTTAACAAGCGTATCTCCAACGGCTGCGGCGCGTCCGCTAACAATGTTAAGGGGCCCCGTCGGGTTGGCACTAACGAACTCTATTTGGACTTGCTTTGCGGCACCTTTGTCGCAAGTGCCATAAGCCTCCTGCATCTGTATAATCGTTTGGAGTGTATCGTAGAGCCAATTATCGGAGAGATGGATGTTTATAAAACCGGCCCCGGCGATGTCAATTTGGCGAATGATCGGGTATGCATCGGAATCTATGTGCTTGCGAATTATTTCGGCGATGTCGCGCGGTGCCATCCGCGCCTGTTTTGCAAGACCTAATGCAACGGGGGTAGCGATATCACCGTGCTCAGGCGTTTTGGTGGGTGAAAACGGAATAGTGGGTATTTCGGATATAGCGAGCTCTCCTGCCGCAACTGCAGCGTGAATTGCCCCTTCTATAATATTGTAGACTTCTGTTTTAATTGTATCCATATCAGCAAAATTGAGATGTGTATTAGTTAGTGTTTCTTACAAGGTTCAACATTTTTAACACTGAAAATTATATCACAATAGGAAGCACATGTCAAAATTCATTTTTCGAGGAGAAGTTTTCAGTATATTTAAAGACGCGTATGCTGCGTGTAAAGACAAGCCGATTTTCTGCTTGCATTTTAAGAGTTGCAACTTTATACTGATGAGAAAGCGGACAGAAAGGAATAAAACAGTGCGAGTACTCATCATGTCGGATATGGAAGGTGTTAGCGGTATTGTCGTGTGGGATCAGGTGAGCGGCGGTGCGGCGATGTTTGAAGAAGGTCGGCACCTTTATACAGAAGAGATTAACGCCGCAGTGCGCGGTGCGAAAGCCGCTGGCGCGACGGAAATTGTCGTCGTAGATTGCCACGGCGCAGGACAAGGCTGGACTTTTAATTCACTTATCCCTGATAAAATTCACCCAGATTGTGAATGGGTGGCACATCACGGATGGGGACGCTACGAAGATATGTGGGAAAATGGTTGTGATGCGTGCTTACTGATCGGTATGCATGCCCGCAACGGCACGCCTGATGGTGTTCTCTGCCATACCATTTCCAGCGTGCAATATCGGAATCTATGGTTCAATGATGATCTTGTCGGTGAAACTGGCGTGAATGCTGCACTCAACGGTGCTTATGGTGTTCCGATCGCGCTTGTTACAGGCGACGCGGCAGTCTGCCGAGAAGCCAAAGAACTCCTCGGCGATGAACTACCAACAGTCGCTGTTAAACAAGGGTTAAGCCGATTTAGTGCAAGACAATTGCCACCGGTTCGTGCACGTCAATTGATTGAAGACGCAACAAAAGCGGCGCTCACAGATTTATCGCGCGTTAAACCTTACATTCCTGATGCGCCGACGACAATCAAGATTGAACTTGGAAGTGTCGATAAACTTGCAGAATTCAAAGGACGACAAGGGGTTGAGATAACAGGGCCCGTTACCGTTGAAAGCCGTGCAAAAGATTGGCTGACGGCGTGGAACCAGTTCTGGCCCTACGTCTAACCGGTTTTGTTGGGTTTCTCTTTGTTCAACCCAACCTACAAGTTACAATTTAAGATTCGTCAAGAACATCGAGCGGATCACCAGAGGCATCTGCCCGTTCTAAAATCTCTACTTCGTAGCCATCCGGATCGGTGATGAATGCCATTTTCATGCCACCGGACGTGAATTGATCGCGCCATTCATCGGGCCAAATTTCCAATCCTGCCTTCTCTAACCCGTCGCAAAATTCGACGATATCAGGGACACCGATAGCAAAGTGCATCAAGTCTTCTTGGACCTGAAGTTCAAAATCCGGTGAGTAGGTTAGTTCCAATGTGTGTGCATTCCCCGGAAGTTCAAGATGTACGATCTGGTTACCTGCCGGAGATTTATCGCTCCGACTGAGGACTTTAAATCCCAAGTGATCACAATACCAGTCGATAGAACCGTCAAGATCGCTGACGCGAACCCGTGTATGTAAAAAAACTGCCATGTCAGGCTCCTTTTTAAGAATTATGGACACATCATAGCATACGCCGCGAATTTTGGCAAGAAATCGGGAACGTTTTAGGGACATGCGGCACTAATTGACGGCGGTTTTCAATTGAGAATATGTGTGTTACTATGTATAATATCTTAAATAAGAGAAAAAGGAGAATCTCATGACACACACCTATACTGCGCTTATTCAACAACGCGGCGAGTGGTGGGTCGGACGAATCCAAGAAATCCCCAGCGTGAATTGTCAGGAAAAAACGCGGGACGAGTTATTGGACACACTAAAAACCACCCTCGGGGAGATACTGGAAATCAACCGAAAGGAAGCCATCAGCCTTGCTGAGAATGGGTATCAAGCAGTCGCAATTCAACTATGAAACGAAGAACGTTGATTAGACATCTCAGGAGACACGGTTGTTTTTTGATTCGTGAAGGGAGAAAGCACGCTATATGGGGAAATCCGGTCATGAACACTAAAACCCCTATCCCTCGCCATTCCGAGATTGATAATCAACTTGCTGCAGAAATCTGTAAACAGTTAGGGATCCCAACCCTATAAATTACCTAAATATATCGTTCCTATTTTTGGAACATAGATATGGAATAATAATTGAATGAATCGAAAAACCGATAGACCAAATGTTCTCTTTATCATGTCCGACCAGCACCGGTATGACTATCTCGAAACTGCTGAAAATGCCCCTGCTGCCCTGAATACCCCGAACTTGCGACGATTGGCAGAAGCGGGTGTCAGTTTTCCGAACTGCACGGTGAATGCCCCGGTCTGCGCACCGTCACGCATTGCACTCGCTTCCGGACTGCAACCGTCTCGACTCGGAGCAGTGGACAATGGAAGTTTTTTGCCCGCCACTGTGCCAACCTATTACCAACAACTCCGCGACCACGGCTATCGCGTCGGATGTGTCGGAAAGCTTGACCTTGCGAAGCCTGACGGCTATAACGGACGCTACGGCGACCGACCCCGCACTTATAGTTGGGGATTCACGCATCCTGAAGAGTGCGAAGGTAAGATGCACGCCGGAAGTTCACCAACGCCTATCGGTCCCTATACCCATTATCTTGAAGAAAAAGGCGTGCTTAAAGCGTTCCACGAAGACTATCGGAAACGCAGTGGCGGCGGTTGGATTAAAAACGGCTCTCACGATTCTGTCCTCTCCACAGAAGATTTCGCTGATACCTACATCGGCAGACGCGCAACCGAATTTATTGAGACTATTCCCGACGACTTCCCGTGGCACATGTTCGTCAGTTTCGTTGGACCTCATGATCCGTTCGATCCGCCTACGGAATATGGCGATAAGTATCGGAACGCTGAGATGCCGTCTGCTATCGTTGACAATATGGAAGGTAAGCCTGAGTGGGTGAAACAACGCGTCGTTAATGTCAGTCCTGATGAGATTACCCTAACACGACAACAATACTGTGCCGCAACGGAACTGATTGATGACCAAATCGGCGAAATGTTACGTGCCCTTGAACAGCGTGGGATGCTTGACAATACCTATATCATTTATTCAAGCGACCACGGCGAGATGCTCGGTGACCACGGGCTTTACACGAAGAGTGTCGCTTATGAAGCGTCGTTGCGAGTGCCACTCCTTGTTGCTGGCCCCGGCATCCCGCGTAATCAAATTTCAGATAGTTTGGTTGAGCTGATTGATCTCAATCCGACAATATGCGATTTGGCGGATGTGCCGATATTGCCGCGTATGGATGCACGCTCTATCGCGCCTGTGCTTCGTGGTGAAACTGAAACGCATCGCTCCGAAACCGTCAGTGCACTCCGAAACTTTCGTTGTATCCGCACGGCAACTCATAAACTCATCGAAAACTACAACGATGTGACTGAGTTATACGATCTCGAAAACGACCCAGTAGAGTTACACAACATCGCACAATCAGAACGCAAAATTGCTGGAACCCTCAAAGGACGTTTGGGGAGACGGTTCCGGTCGGAGCTGGTTTTTTAATTTACCTTGCGGAGTAACTTCGCAGGATTATCAATCAAGTGCCTGTCTTAAATTCGCCCTCCATTTTGCGGCGTATTCGCCCATAAGCGATCTGCTTCATTACGGGTTAAGTTTTCGCAGTAACCAAGAAATAGAAGAAGTTCCGTTATGCATACAAGTCACACCTATGACGCAAAGTGTGCGTACCATCACATCACACAACTCGCCATTCCGAGGTTGGTGGGTAGCGCAGGCGAGGCAGAGACACAAGACTATATCGTCCAGCAGTTCACTGAATTAGGACTGGATGTGTCATGGGAACCGTTCGTATTTACGAAATTCCCTGCTGAAGTCTTGCCACGTCTCCTTTCTGCGCTCTTTCTACTGATCGTTTTATCTGTACCGTGGTTCGGTGAACGATTTCCGATCCCTGTCTGCTTTGCCTGCATCCTGAGTCTTACGATAGCAATGTTCTTTACGCAGTGGCAAAAACGGCTTGAGGGATTATATGATGTCGGTAGGAGACATCGTACAGAGAACATCGTTGCAACAAACAATGCAAACCGAGACAATAATACCCCTGCTTTCTTGTTCGTCGCACACTACGACTCTAAATCACAAGTCTTACCCATTGCTGTGCGGATGGTGGCTTATGGTATCGCAATTGTTGGGCTTATTGCATTGACGATTGTAATGCTGGTTAAAATTATTGCCCTCATTTGGCTACCTAATTACATTGTCTGGGGTCTTGCTGGGATTACAAGTTTTTGCCTGTTGCTTTTGAAAATTAATTTGACGGAGAACCGTTCTCCTGGCGGGTTTGATAACGCTTCTGGGGTGGGTGTTATGCTTGAAGTAGCGCGCGTAATGATGGCGCGCGACGAAGAAAAATCCGTAACCTTCCTCGCCACTGGTGCAGAAGAATATGGCATGTGCGGTGCATTGCGCTATATCCAAGCGCATGCTGATGAATATGACCGAGAAAATACCTACGTTATTAATTTAGACGGACTTGGCGTTGGGAATGGTGTTAATCTCATTACCCGCTATGGAATTCCGCCGACTCGCACGACGCGAACACTAAGAAACCTGTTTCGGACATCAAGTGAAGCACTCGGCATACGGGTCTCGGAACGTTATTTACCTATTGGTGTCGGACTGGACAGCATTCCAATTGCCAGTCGTGGATTTGAAACGGTTACGCTAACGGCAAAAGGTGTGGGCAGTGTCGCCTTAAAGATTCACTCAAAACAGGATCAGAGCGAGCTACTCAATGCGGAAAGTCTGCAACAGGTAGGTGAGTTAATTGTCGATGTCATTGAATGCGCCTAAAAAAACGCTGCCGGTCACAGGGATTATCCTTGCTGGCGGTAAAAGTCGACGGATGGGTCAGAATAAGGCATTGCTCCAACTCGGCGAGGATTCACTCATTGTGCATGTTATCCGCCGTATGCACCTCGCCACAGATGAGCTCCTCCTTATTACCAATAATCATGCTGAATATGAGCACCTCGGTTTACCGATGCATAGGGATATGATTCCAGGGGCTGGCGCGTTGGGCGGCATCTATACCGGCTTGACGTACGCTTCGCATGATGTAGTGGTCTGTGTCGCATGTGATAGCCCGTTTTTACAACCGAAATTGCTCTCCTATCTCATCTCTGTTTTAGGTGAATATGATGCAGTGATGCCTTATACGGACAGTCGTAACAAAGACATCGAGGTTACAAACCCTTCCCACAGCACTCATCAGATGACCCTTCAAACATTGTGTGCGGTGTACGCTAAACGTTGCTTGCCTATTATTGAACAGATGCTGAATGAGCGCGACTTGCGCGTTCATGCGCTACAGGAACGCGCGAATATCCTGACCCTCGCACCAGAAATTTGGAAAACCTACGATTCTAAAGGTCATTCATTTTTCAACGTTAACACACCAGAAGATTTTGAAAAAGCACAAACTCTACTATAAACCAAAATCACCTCCAGTATAAGACTCATTTCAAAGAAAATTCTACATGCTAACCACTTTTTTGGAAAAAAATTTGCACTTATGCAACCTTTTGCGCCTTGCATGTATCTTTATATCATAAGAGGGAATTCCATTAGGAGGCACTTATGCAAAACAACGATGTTACATTAATTCAACAGATTCTCGATGGCGATCAAAACGCGTTTACAGCGTTGGTAAAAAGGTATCAAAAACAGATACACGCGTTTGCCTGGCGGAAGTTAGGTGACTTCCATCTCGCCGAAGAGATTACGCAGGACACCTTTCTTAAGGTTTACCAACAACTTTGGACGCTCAGAGACCCGAATCACTTCGGTGCATGGCTACATGCGATTGTCAGGAATTGCTGTTTAGCGTATTTACGAAAAACGCAGCAACCGATTGAATCTCTTGATACTATGCCTGAAGCGGAGATGGAAAGAGTTTCTTATAACCAATATCTTGAGGAACAGCGCGACGGTATTGCGAATGAAACACGGCATGAAGTTGTAAAACACCTGCTCAACAAACTGCCTGAGAATGAACAGACTGTGATAACCCTTCACTATCTTGGTGATATGCGTTGTGAAGATATTGGCAAGTTTTTGGATGTACCATTGAATACAATTAAGAGCAGGCTGCATCGGGCAAGAAAGCGATTAAGGGAGGAAGAATTGATGGTTCGCGAAACATTAGGGGGTTTTGAACTTCCAGACAATCTTACGGAGAATATCATGGAGTGGATTCAGATGAATGAACCCGGGGTGGCGGCACCCGTAGGGACATTAACGAAAACTTCGGAGGGGTCGCTCTATGCAGTGGCGGGTTATGAGAACATTTACAAACTGCCAGCGGGTGAAAATGAATGGCAACTTGTTAACGCGGATTTTTTGCGTCAAAGTCCCGAAGGCGACGTTCCCATTGCTGAACACAACGGAACGTTCTACATTATCCCATCTCATGAGTTGTTTGCTTCAACAGATGATGGCAAAACTTGGAATTTTATCGGTCCTTGTCCGAACGGACACGTGAGGGAATTGCTGATTACGGAAGATGCTTTTTACGTTACCCTTAATAACGGTATTTTCCGATCTGATGACGCTGGAAAATCGTGGAAAAATATGAATGACGGTTTAGACAGCCGCTTCGCACAGAAATCGGGAATTTATACATTACAGTTGAGCGGAGACATTCTGTTTGCCGGAACCTCTCTGGGAATCTATCGCTTTAAAACAGGAACTTGGGAACACCTACAGCTGCCGGTGGACAATACTGTGGTCGTCCGTTCTTTGGCGGTGTCTGAAGATAATATCTATGTCGCCGTAGAAGTAAATATATTTGAAGGTGACGGAACACCAGATGAAAATTACCATAAGTTGTGTGACCTCAGTAAGGATTCATGGTGGGTCTTCCGATCGACCGATGGTGGCGATTCTTGGACAGACATAACGCCTACGGATGCCCGGGATCTGATGATGAAAACATTGCCGCGGATTAAACTGGTCGCATCTGGAAAAACTGTCTTACTGATAGGTGGAGAGGAAGGCGTTGTGGCTCGCTCAACGGACTGTGGAAACACTTGGCGTTCCACAGAACCTTCCGGTATTACACCTATGCAGTTTAGTGTGGGTGCTGCTGTCGCTTTAGACGAAAATACCTTTTATACCGGTGGCATCACTGGCATCCATCGATCAAGGGATGGCGGTGAAACGTGGCACCGATTCAATACAAGGTTTGAGTGCCGCGTGGATAACTTAATCAGTTTAGAGACGCGTCCAAATTCAGAAGCATCTAAGGTGCTGTACGCGACGGTTGCTGCGGGTGTGGTCACATCAACAGACGCCGGGAGTTCATGGGCTGCTGTTGACATCGCACGCCCAAAGTATACGCTTGAAGTGCCGAAATTCAATGCGAAACTCAAGAATAGGGAAGACACGCCGCTAATTGTGAAGATTTCCGAAGTCGACGGTGTTCTGTGTGCAAAAGGGATTCGACGTAATTGTGAGACGGCCTACTATCGTTTAGATCCGGACATAAATTGCTTATTTCCTGTAGAGGGTTATATGTTTGAAGAGGGAAAGACACCGCCTCCGCGAGATTCAGGAACGCTCATGTCAACCGTGTTCGGGGGAATGACACTCCCCTTTGATTCTTATCGGTTACCGAGACAAGAGGGACAAATTACCTTTACCCACTCTACAGACGACCCAGACACTGATTCTGAGGATTTATCAACGCAGATCATACGCGAGAATCCGAGATTTGGTGCAGAATGTTTTCTAAAACTGTTGGGTCAAGAACAAGGCGAGCATCAATTGGCTTATGCATTGATGTTGGAAGGTTTATACGGCAACTTCGTTGTCAGTGGCGAAACGTATTATATGGAGTACAACTATAAGCTCTTCCGATGGAAACCGGGTGACACAAGATGGTCGGATACAGGCGTAGAAGAAACTTGTGAACTCACACGTGAAAACATGGCGCAAGGTTTTAAAATTGCTGCTTCAGGAGAGACCGTCTATGTCGGTAAACGGGATGGACAGCTCTTCCAATCGCTTGATGATGGAGATAGTTGGAACGACAGGACATCAAATCTGCCGCTATCTGTTGCGCATTTCAATCAAATTGTCTTTGCCGACACAACGGTTCATGTGGCAACTGACAAAGGCGTTTTCAGTTCAAAAGAGGGTGTTGTTTGGAATGCAATCACCGGTAAAGCGGGGGAAAGCATCATCATTAAGTCGTTAGCAACAGCGGAGGATGTTGTTTATGGCGCGAATGATGACGGCATCTATCACTTAGAAATGGAAACAGGGGTTTGGGAACAACTTGTGCCTGAAATTCCGGATGCTATAACGTCTCTCGTTGTTGATAGAGATGCCTTTTACGTTGGCACAGAACATCGGGGTGTGCTCCGTTTTGAACGTTAATCCGTAAAAAATAAGGCAAATATTATGATTACACTCATTCGCCGAGAACTCCTCGACAACCTTATGACGTTCCGATTTGCTGCAGCGGTCTTCATTATGCTGTTGCTTGTTGTTGCTACGACTGCTGTGCTTATCAGGGATTATGAGCGGCGATTGGCAAGTTACGACACCGCTGTCAAAAGGCATCGGCAGGAGATGTTGGACAGGACAACCTATTCAGCAGCACGCCTAACGATTGATCGTCCACCCAATCCATTGAGCATCTTTAATGTCGGTTTAGACAAACGATTAGGGAACGCACTTAGCGTTAATTACTTCTTCGTACCAACACTGTGGGACGCTGGCAAACATGGATCGGATAACCCGTTTCTCAATCTCTTCTCTTCGATAGATCTTGTCTTTATCTTTCAAGGAATTTTGAGCCTATTAGCACTCGTCTTTGCCTACGATACGCTTGCGGGGGAGCGCGAGCGTGGCACGTTACGACTCGTACTGACGCACCCTATTCGGCATGGTCAAATCCTACTTGCCAAATACATTAGCGGTATGATATGCCTGCTGATACCTTTATTGATGTGTATTCTCCTTGTGCTAATTATGCTAACGACATCCGCATCTATTTTTCTGAGTGCCGATGATTTTCTACGCATCGGTGGGGTCATTTTTACGTCGTATGTCTATCTCTCCCTGTTCTACCTTATCGGCATGCTGATTTCAGCGGCAACGCGCCGAACAAGCACTGCCCTCATGCTTGCGATGTTTGTCTGGGGTTTTTTGGTGTTGGTGTATCCAAATATGATTCTGACCGCGATTAAAACTGAACCGCACCCCGATACGACACT
The DNA here is from genome assembly GCA_964593655.1 of uncultured bacterium. Classification (GTDB taxonomy): domain Bacteria; phylum Poribacteria; class WGA-4E; order WGA-4E; family WGA-3G; genus WGA-3G. The sequence goes on from CAZQIP010000205.1 coordinate 53,425, forward strand.
CTCTGCTTACAACCGAATCAAACAGATATGGGAAGAATTTGATAGAGACCGGTTGCAGTATCTTTCTAATGACCCAGTGCCCGGCGAAAAATATGATTTTGGTTTGCGGGGTGAAGGCTACCCTTTTCGGGGGCTCCGGGACTATCCATCGAGTTTACTCTATTACCATCTTACTGGATTCAATTATAAAGCACTTAAGGCGGAATCTGAACCCCTGGTACCGCACGTTCAGGATTATTTTCGCTTTTTTGGCACACAAGTTACCAACACTGTAGAACGGATATGGCTTGTCCGAAAACCTGCACTGGATGCGTTTTACACGCGCCCCGCAAAAATCGAGCAGATGTTATTGAAGTTTTCACCCGTCGGTCTGTATGACGCGGCAACCGAAGCATGGACAGGCACCGACTTAAATGCGCTACAAGACTTTTTCACAGTGGTTCAACGATATCATCAGGCGGTCATTGACTATTATCTTGACAATAAGATATTTGCGTCCCGGCTATGGTTCGTTGGTGCCGAGGGTGACATCGACTGGAACCTGATGCCGCAGTTTTCCTTTAAAAGAAGTGCTATTGGCATCAACGCTAAGCGAGCGTTACCGGATTTATCCCTGCTGTTGATGATTAATCTGGTACTGTTCTCAATAATATTCCTGATTTTCGTTCGGAGTGAGGTGTAGGAATGATATTACATATCACAAAACGTGAACTCTACGATAATCTCAATAGCCTCCGATTCGCACTGACGACCCTCTTGCTGTTAGCACTGATGTTAACCAATGCCATTGGACATCTCCATGAGCATCCAAATCAGATACGGACGTATAACGCGGCTGTCGCCGAATCGCTGGATCTCGTGTCGTCTCATGCCGACGACAGTTTGTATAAACTCGCGCAGCAGGGGCCCGGAAAACTCTACAAAAAGCCGTCACCGCTGCATTTCTGCGCAGCGGGCGGAGAACACTTATTGCCAAACATCATTGAAGGCGGCAGCCCTTATGTCTATTCTACCAACATAATAGGGGTCTGGCAACTCAGTTATCCGGATGCCAGCATAAACCGGAAGCGCGTTGGACCAGATGTTACCAAAGTGGATTGGGTATTTATCATCGCGTATGTCTTGAGTTTGATTGCACTCTTATTCACTTTTGATAGCATCTCCGGTGAACGCGAACGCGGCACGCTTCGGTTAATGTTATCGAATTCAGTGCCACGCCACACTGTATTGATCGGTAAGTTTTTAGGAGCGTTGATAAGCGTCAGCATCCCTTTCACGCTTGCAGCGTTGATGAACCTTTTGATGATTTCCACCTCAAGTGCTGTTCACCTCAACATAGAAGCGTGGGGACGTTTAGGGATTATCTTCTTTATCGCACTCTTATACATGTGTTTCTTTCTCGTATTCGGGCTGTTAGTATCTGCGCGTGTGCAACGGAGTGCTGTGAGTCTGGTGATACTCCTATTGATTTGGGTTACCTTTGTTGTTTTTATGCCGAGCACGCTTGCTTCTATCGCAAGCGAATTCTCACCGTCAATGCCCTCTGAGGAAGAATGGATGCGTTATTACCAAAGGCATAATGAACTCCGGGATAAGTACAGTTATCACCTTTATTCAGATGAAGTGGACAAAAAAACGCTGACAGCGAAGAGCGAGTTCTATACCAAAGATGTAGAAATGAGAGAAAATTTAAACCGAGAATTCCTCACCAGCAAAATCGCGCAGGTTCAACATGCGCGGTCTATCACTTGCACTTCGCCTGCGACACTTCTTCAATATCTCTTTGAATCTTTTGCCGGAACGGGTTTTGCGCGACATTTGCAATTTGTGAATAATGCGGAACGTTACGCTCGGCAATACCGTGAATTTATCGCTGACCTTGATAGATCGGATTCAGAGAGCCTCCATATAATTGGGGTCCGTGAAGGTATGACAAAAAAGAAGGTCTTGCCGTCAGCAGTCCCAAAATTTGAAGATACACTGAGTCTGAGCAAGGATTTTAACGACTCAGCAATGGAGATGTTGTTGTTAACATTGTTCGTTATAGTCCTCTTATCAGGTGCTTATCTCGCATTTGTCCGTGTTGAGATTTAGCGATTGACCATGCCCGCCGACTCTTACTGCAAGGCAACACGCGCCTTCGGCGTTGATTCCTACCTCTACTTCGTTCTATAGTAAAGTTTAGAATTATAGTAAAATCTATAATTAATTGGGCACTCTCAAACAGTCTGAATACCTATAACAGGTATTCAGACTGGAAACCCAAACTAACAGTTTATGCTACAAAGATGACCACTTACTTATGGGCTTCACTATAATAGGACACTCCGTACCGGTTCGGTTAGGAATGCAGATCGCAAGAAATCCGCAGAAATACCCAAGCAAAAACACCGCCTTTATCCCCCCTTAAGATATTTGAAACAAAAAATTACGAATTTGCAACCCTCTCGTCTATAATATCTGTCACACGTCACAAGCCAGTGTTAGTAATTGGAGGACACTATAGGTGTCAATTTAGGGATATTTCACGGTATTTTGTGAGAACGTCTCTACAAATGCCGCCCCTCTGGGGCTTAGGTCTGTGTGGTCGCGTTTTTCTACAGAGATGCCATCCCTACGGGAT